>DASSFK010000440.1:0-2870 GCA_035694565.1 Sphingomicrobium sp. | reverse complement strand
TGAGGTAAAGCTCCTCCCCGTCTTCAGGGACCAGCGCGAGGCTGAGGAGAGCGCCGCCGAAACCGTTATATTCTGTGTCGAGGAAATAGCGCACGCGAGCGCCGTACCGCCCCGGCTCGGATTGTCCAATGCTGGACAGTTGCGATTCTTGCGGCAATTCTCCGATCGGAAAATTTTCGGGGGAGAGATTCGATGCGTCTTGCGTTCGCGACGGCCGTTGCCGCCTTGTTTGCCACCACTGCCATCCCGGCGGACGCCGAAACTCCAAACCGGGCGCAGCTCGCGGCCTCGGTGAAGGGCAGTCACGGCGCCAATCTCAAACGGCTGCAGGACTGGATCGCGCTTCCGACCATCGCTGCGGAGAAGCGCAACACGCCAAAGGGCGCGGATTACATGCGCGAGCTTCTGCTCGACGCAGGATTCCAGCAGGCGCGGGTCGTCCCGACGGACGGTGTTCCGGGCGTTTTCGCGACGTTCGACGCCGGCGCTCCGACCACGCTCGGCATCTATTTCATGTACGACGTGAAGCAGTACGTTGACTCCGAATGGTCGTCGCCGCCGCTCGAGGGCCGTCTGGTCGACCGGGCGGAGGGCAAGTCGATCGTTGGGCGCGGCGCGGTCAATCAAAAAGGGCCCGAGGCGGCCTTCCTCGCCGCGCTCCATGCGTTCAAGGCAACCGGCCGCAAGCTTCCGGTCAATCTGGTCCTGGTCGCCGAGGGCGAGGAAGAGATCGCCTCTCCCCATTTCCGCCAGATCGTCAACGATCCGGAAGCCGCGGCCGCCCTTGGCAAGACGGTCGGCGTGATCATCCCGGGCGCGGGACAGGAGAGCAACGGCGCGACCTCGATCGACCTTGGCGCCAAGGGCGTGATCGAAGTGCAGCTGATCTCGAGCGGCGAGAATTGGGGACGCGGGCCGGCGAAGGACATCCACTCGAGCCTCAAGGCCAATGTCGACAGCCCGGCGTGGCGGCTCGTGAGGGCCCTCAACACGCTCGTGTCGGAGGACGGCCAGACACCGGCGATCGATGGCTGGTTCGACAATGTGAAGCCGTTGACCGCGCGTCAGAAGGAGCTGGTCACGGAAGGGGTCAAGAACTCCAACGAGGCCGACATCATGAAGCAGCTCGGCATCAAGCATTGGTACAAGGACGAGGATTTTCTGACCGCCTCGTACCGGTTGGCGTCGCAGCCGACGGTGAACATCGAAGGCCTGGTCAGCGGCTACACCGGCCCCGGCGGAAAGACCGTCCTGCCCGGTCGCGCGGAAGCCAAGATGGACTTCCGCCTGGTCCCCGACATGACTCGCGAGGAAGCCGAGACTAAATTGAAAGCGCATCTCGCGAAGCGCGGCTTTGGCGACATCGTCGTCAACGTCAGCGGCGGCTACAGCCCGACCGAAACCGACGAGAACAGCCTGCTCGTGAAGTCGCAGATCGCCTTATTGAAGAAGGCGGGAGTGGACTATGCGCTCAACCCGCGGCTTGCCGGGTCCTGGCCGGGCGTGACCTTTACCGGCGCTCCGCTCAAGCTGCCGGCGGTCGGGTTCGGCCTCGGCACTGGCGGCGGAGCTCATGCGCCGGACGAATGGTACCTGATCGACAGCACCAATCCGAAGGTCGCGGGTCTCGATGAATCGGCGATGTTCTACGTCGATTATCTGTACGAGCTCGCCGCGATGGCGAAGGGCAGCCGCTAGTTCGGCTGGGTGCCGCAAGTGTCGGTCGATAGCGGCCGGCCCTTGCGGCAGCGCTCGGCCATCGCGCGGGCCAGCTTGCCGCGTTCCTCGTCCTGCTTGCGAAGCTCGCGACCCCTCTTCTCGTCGGATTCCGACTGGCTCGTCGTCGCCGCATCCACGCCTGCCGAGGCAATCTTCACCGGAAGGGTGACGACGTCGACGGCCGTCTTGGCGACGGTTCCGACGACGCAGCCGGAGAGGAGCGGAAGCGCAAGCAACACAGCGACATACTTCATCGGCGCAGCTTGGCAGGCTCAACCCTGACGGGCAATGAACGTCCGTCTCAAAGACGCATCGCTTCGTCGGCCAATGCTTCGGCCTCGATGAGGAGGCTAGTGTCTGCCTCCGCTCCCGGCGGCAGGGACTCGCGGCCGACGATGACCATCAGCGGCACCGCCATCGGCGTGATCCGATCGGTCTCGACGTGAAGCATTGTGGCCGAAGCTCGGTCAACCAGCCTGACGAGGCGTCCCAACTCCGTCATCCGCGCCCGGGCGTCGTCCCATGCGGCCCGAAGGAGAAGATGTCCCGGCTCGTACCGGCGGAGGACGTCGTAGATGAGGTCGGTTGAGAAGCTAACCTGCCGCCCGGACTTCTTCTTGCCCGGATGCTGGCGCTCGACGAGGCCGCCAATCACCGCGACCTCGCGGAAGGCCGTTTTCAAGAGCAGCGACTGCTCGACCCAGTCGACGAACTCTTGTTCGAGGATGTCGGCTGAGAACAGGGCCTTGGGATCGGTGATCGGCTGCAGACCGTAGCAGGCGAGCGCATAGTCGTTGGCGACGAACCCAAGCGGCTTCAGCCCCGCATTCTCCATCCGCCGGGTGATCAGCATTCCGAGCGACTGGTGGGCGTTCCAGCCTTCGAAGCTGTAAGCGACCATATAGTGCAGCCTTTCATGCTCGAAAGTCTCGACGAGGAGCTGCTGTGGCTCGGGAATGACCGAGCGGCGATCCTGAACCTCCAGCCATTCGCGGACGTCGTCCGGGAATCGGTGCCAGTCGTTGCGGTCCGCGAGCATGTGGCGGACGCGGTTGGCGAGGTGCGTCGACATCGACATCCGCTGCCCACCGTACGTGACGATGCGCGCCGACTTGGACGAGGCGTGGACGATGATGTCCGTGTCCTTGAAC
>DASSFK010000439.1:0-6183 GCA_035694565.1 Sphingomicrobium sp. | reverse complement strand
GCTGTGAAAGCTCTCTTCGCCCGTTTCCGGTCGATAGGCGAAGGCGGGGTGATCCGCGGCTTCGGCGAGGTTGAGGATGCGCCCCTCGGCGGCGATCGTTCCGACCAGCCCTTCACCCATGCCGAGCCGGGTGACGTGCACTGCCTCCTTGCGAAGGCCGTGAGTCGCAAACAACTCCAGCTTGTTGTCGCGCAGGAGGTAGATAGAGCAGACCTCGCTCTCCATCGTCTCGGCGATCAGGTCGACAACCTTGTCGAGCTTTGCTTGCGCGCTTCCGCGGCCGGCCATGATCTCATGCAGGCCCGTCAGGATTTCGCGGGCGGAGGCGGCGGCGCTCAACGGCATGAACAAGCGCTATCAGATGGAGACGGTCGCCGCCAACCGCTCACTAGGGTTCATTGCGCGGGAACGAACCCCTAGGGTTCGGTCAGTAGGTTCCGAGCTGATCGAGGGGGTCGAACGTCGCCGGAGGAAAGGATGCCATCTCGATTTCCTGCCAGAGAAGGTCGATCATCTTCGTAAGGTCGCGCACGTGCGGCACATCGTGCCGTTGGACGTAGCGGTACTTTTCCGAAAGCATCGAGACTTCGGCGAGGATCAGCCGGATGGTTTCGCCGTGGCGATCAAGCGAGGGGATCGCTTCGTAGGCGTTGAGCTCCTTTTGGCGAAGGATGGTGTCCGAGATGATCATAGGACCTCCCGAATGAAGCCTGGCACGAGCCCGGAAGCGCCAAGCCAATAGGCGGCGCAGGCTATGGCAATCACGGCGGCGAGGATTGCCACCCGGCGCCACCAGCTCCAATGCTCACCTTCCGGTTCGTCATAGGTCCAGTCGGCCTCGGCCTCCAGGGCAACCTCGGGCTCCGCCGTCTCGACCTCCCAGCCCCGGTTGCTGATTCCGGCCGCGAGCGTGTGCTTTTCGACGTTCAGCGCCGAGCGCTCCAGCTCCAGCACATTATTGAAGAGGCTGTCATCCTCCGCGGCCGGAACGTTGGTCAGGAATTCTTCGAGGCTGCGGTCGAGCGCGACGAGATCGTCGACGGCCTCCAGCGCCACCCGCCGGTCTCGGCGCTCCATGGCGAGCTGGAGCCGGATGATCTTCAATGTGCTGGCGCGGACGAGCATCAGCCCTTCCGCAAGCACTTCGCTGCCCACCGAAGGAATCGCGTCGTTCCGCGTCGCGCTCGCCGGTTGCATGATCCCACCCCACTCGAGTCGTTGAGTGGAGGCTACGCTTCACAAGCAAAATCAGCAGGTTCGATGGGAAGAATTATCGCCTGACCGTTGGAGTAGCGCGATAATTCGACGCTTTGAGCTATGCTGACAGGTGGAGGAGCGCCCTTGGACGACGGACCGATCGACCTGCTGATCGTCGGGGGCGGCATCAACGGCGCGGGAATCGCGCGCGATTCGGCCGGCCGGGGGCTGTCCGTCATGCTCGTCGAAAAGGACGATCTTGCCGGTCACACGTCCTCGGCAAGCAGCAAGCTCGTTCACGGCGGGCTTCGTTACCTCGAACAGTTCGAGTTCCGGCTGGTCCGCGAATCCCTGGCGGAACGCGAGCGCCTTCTTCGCGCCGCTCCGCACATCGTCGAGCCGCTCCAGTTCGTGCTTCCGCTGACACCATATTCCCGGCCCGGCTGGATGGTTCGGGCGGGACTGTTCTTCTACGATCGTCTGGCCGGACGGAAGATCCTGCCCCGCAGCCGATCCGTCCGCTTGGACGGGGGCCTTGGCGCCGGGCTCAGGTCCGGCATTTCGGACGCGTTCACCTATTGGGACTGCAAGGTCCAGGACAGCCGGCTGGTCGTGCTGAACGCAATCGACGCGGCCGAGCGAGGCGCGAGGATCCTGACCCGAACCGAATTGCTCGAAGCGCGCCGCGAGCGGGGCATCTGGACTGCGAGACTTCGCGACGCGGACGGCGAACGGACTGTCCACGCCCGAGCGCTGGTGAACGCCGCGGGTCCATGGGCGGCCGAACTCTTCGGCCGGCTCTCAGGGACGCGGCGACATCGCGGCCTCAGGCTGGTCAAGGGCAGCCACGTCGTCCTGAGAAAGCTCTACCCGGGCGAGCATTCATTCATCCTCCAAAACGAGGATGGGCGAGTGGTGTTCGCAATTCCTTTCGAAGGCGAATTCACCCTGGTCGGGACGACAGACGTCGAATGGAACGGATCCCCCGGCGCGCCCGCGATCAGCGAAGAGGAATTCGACTATCTGCTGGGCACGATTGGGCGGAACTTCACGGCAAGCGCCACGCGGAATGATATCGTCTGGAGCTATTCCGGGGTGCGCGGGCTCGTCGAAGACGGAAGCTCGAACGTTTCGCAAGTGACCCGCGACTATGTTCTCGACCTCGACGGTCGTGAGGACGCCCCGCTTCTGAGCGTGTTCGGCGGCAAGCTTACGACCTACCGAAGCCTCTCCGAGGGCGCTTTGGATCGTCTCGCTTCCTACTTCCCCGGCTCCGGCGGCGCATGGACGGACGGCGCGGTCCTCCCCGGCGGCGATGTGCCCGACCTCGACCTGCGGAGCTACGCTCGCGATCTGTCGGAGCGGTACGGCCAAATATTGCCAGACCTGCTGCATCGCCTGGCGCGCACTTACGGCACGAGGACCGAGCGGCTAGTCGAAGGAGTGCAATCGACGGCCGATCTCGGCGAAGATTTCGGCGCCGGGCTTCATGCTCGTGAAGTGGACTATCTCGTCGCGAACGAATGGGCCCGGAGCGCGGAAGATATCCTCTTCAGGCGGACCAAGCTCGGACTGCGCGTCTCGAAGGACGGCATCGCCCGGCTGAAAAAATATCTCGCCGAATCCTAGCTACTCGACCTCCTGGCTACTCGACCGAGCTTCCATTCGTGTCCTTCAGCGGGCTGACGTGCACGCTCTTGATGTTGGTGAACTCGCGGATTCCGAAGGACGAGCATTCGCGGCCGTAGCCGGAATGCTTCACGCCGCCGAACGGCATGCGCGGATCGGAGCGGACGTTCTCGTTGACGAAGCTCATGCCGGCCTCGAGCTCCCGAGACGCGATGCGCCGCCCGCGGTCGAGGTCGGCGGTGATGACTCCGGAGCCGAGGCCGTATTCGCTGTCGTTGGCGATCCGGATGGCGTCGGCTTCGTCGGCGGCGGCGATGATCGCTGCGACCGGTCCGAAGACCTCTTCGTCGTTCGCCGGCTGCCCGCCTCGGACATCGGTGAGGACGGTTGCCGGGTACCAGGCGCCGGGCCGGTCCGGAATCTTGCCGCCGAGCAGGAGGCGAGCGCCGCCGGCGATGCTCTTCTCGACCTGCCCATGCATTTCGTCGCGAGCCTTCGCGCTGACCATTGGCCCGAGCCTGGTGCCTTCCTTGCGCGGGTCGCCCATTTCGTAGGCGCGCATCGCCGCGACGAAGGCGGTCTCGAATTTCTGGAGGATCGAACGGACGATGATGAAGCGCTTGCCCGCGATGCAGCTCTGGCCCCCGTTCACCATCCGGGCTGTCGCGCAGACCTTCGCCGCCGCTTCGATGTCGGCGTCTTCAAGGACGACGTAGGCGTCCGATCCGCCAAGCTCCAGCACGCACTTCTTGAGGACGCCACCAGCCGCAGTCGCGACGCTTCGGCCGGCAGCGACGCTGCCGGTAAGCGTGACGGCGGCGACATTCTCATCTCCGATCAGCGCCTTCACTTCGCTGCTCGGAAGGAGGAGCGTCCGGAAGAGGTCGCCGGGAACGCCTGCCTCGTGAAGCACCTCCTCGATCGCAAGGGCGCAGCCGGGGACGTTGCTGGCGTGCTTCAGGAGCGCTCCATTTCCGGCCATCAGCGCCGGCGCGGCGAAGCGGAACACCTGCCAGAAGGGGAAATTCCAAGGCATTACCGCGAGCACGACGCCGATCGGATTATAGGTTACGAAGGCCTCGCCTCCGCCAATGTCCACCTTTTCGTTGGCGAGATAGCTCTCCGCATGGTCGGCGAACCAGTCGCAGTGGAAGGCGCACTTCTCGATTTCGGCGCGGCCGTCGTCGAACGTCTTGCCCATTTCTCGGGTCATCAGGGCGGCGAATTCGTCCCTTCGGCGACGAAGGATTTCGGCGGCTTTGTGGATGATCGAGGAGCGATCTGCGAATGTCGTTCGCCGCCAGGCCTTGAACGCCTCGTGGGCGGCGGCCGCGGCGACGCGTGCTTGCCCGAGATCATTCTCCTCGTAGGTCTTGCCGGGATCGCCGGTCGCCGGATCGACCGTCTGGATCGTCTTTTGCGATCTTGCGCTCGAATCGGGTTCCGCTGTGATCTGATCCGTCATTGGCGCGTCCTCGTTTGCGCTAGCCCCGGCTCTCCAACGCGGCAGCCGCCTCATCGATCAATTCACGAATGATTTCGGTGACGGGTTCCTCGCGGGTGACCATCCCGACCGACTGGCCGGCCATGACCGAGCCCGTCTCGACGTCGCCGTCGATCACTGCGCGGCGGAGCGCGCCGGCCCAGTAATGCTCGATCTGAAGCTGGGCCTCGGCCATTTCGATCGAGCCGTCGTCGAGCTTCTGCGCGACTTCGCGTTGCTTGGCCGCGAAATTCTCCATCTCGCGGTTCTTGAGCGCACGGACCGGGATGACCGGCAGTCGAGGGTCGATCTGCACGGACGGAATGGCATCGCGGGCGGAAGCGCGGAGGAAGGCCTTCTTGAAATTGGCATGAGCGATGCTCTCGTTCGCGCAGACGAAGCGGGTGCCGAGCTGAACGCCGACCGCGCCCATTTCGAGATAAGCGGCGACCGCCTCGCCGCGACCGATGCCGCCGGCGATGAAGACGGGGATGTCATGGCTCACGTGCGGCAGGATTTCCTGCGCGAGCACGGTCGTCGAAACGGGACCGATGTGGCCGCCCGCCTCCATTCCTTCGATAACGATGGCGTCGACGTTCGAGCGCATCAGCTTCTTGGCAAGGCTCAACGCGGGCGCGAAGGCCATCAGCTTGGCGCCGTGCGACTTGATCTTCTCGATCGCCTTGCCCGGCGGAAGCCCGCCGGCGAGCACGATGTGGCCGACATCATGCTTCACGCAGACGTCGATCAGCTCGCTGAGCTGCGGGTGCATGGTGATGAGGTTGACGCCGAACGGCCGCGAGGTGCGAGCCTTGGTTTCGGTGATTTCCGAGTCGAGTAGCTCGGGCGTCATTGCACCGCAGGCAATCACTCCAAAGCCCCCGGCATTGGAAATTGCGGAGACGAGGTTGCGCTCGCTGACCCAGCTCATCGCGCCACCCATGATCGCCACGTCGCAGCCGAGGAACTCGGTGCCGCGGTGCATCAGCTCCTTGAGGCGCGCGTGGCCGACCGACTGGTGGACGGCGCGGGGCTCGGCGATCATGCCTTCGCCGCTCATGCCGCCGCACTCTGCTCGTCGAGGCCGAAGGCCGTGTGGAGGACTCGGACGGCGAGCTCCAGTTCGTCTTCCGCAATCAATGCGCTCACCTTGATCTCGGAAGTGGAAACGGCGAGCAGGTTGATGCGCCGCTCGGCAAGCGCCTCGAACATCGTCGCTGCGAGCGCCGGGTTGGAACGGATGCCAACGCCGACGATGCTGACCTTCGCGACCGACGGGTCCTGCACCAGGTCGGAATGGCCGATCGCGTCCTTGCGCTGCTCGATCACCGATATCGCCTGCGCCAGGCTTGCTCGAGGAACGGTGAAGGTGAGATCGGACGAGCCCGTGTTCGGCGTCGCGGCGTGGACGATCATGTCGACCTGGATGCCGGCTTGTGCGAGCGGAGTGATGGTCGCCGCGACGGTGCCGGGAGTGTCGGCGATTCCGGTCAGCGTGATCCGCGCCTCGTTCCGGTCGGCGGCTATTCCCGCGATCAGGTTTCTTTCCATTTCCGCTCCTGAAAGTTCGGCGACAATATCCGTGCCCGGCTTTTCCTCGAATGCCGATAGCACGCGCAAGGGCATGTTTTCGCGCATTGCGAGCCCGACCGAGCGGACCTGAAGCACCTTGGCGCCGACCCCGGCGAGCTCGAGCATTTCGTCGAACGTCACCTGGTTGAGCTTGCTTGCCCTGGGCACGATGCGGGGGTCGGTGGTGTAGACGCCGTCCACGTCGGTGTAGATGTCGCAGCGGTCGGCCTTCACTCCGGCGGCGATCGCGACGGCGGAGGTGTCGGACCCGCCGCGGCCCAGGGTGGCGAGACGGCCGTCTT
>DASSFK010000438.1:0-7165 GCA_035694565.1 Sphingomicrobium sp. | reverse complement strand
GCGCCGCGATCCTTGTCGAAGAAGATCGTGCGCGGCCCAAACTTCTGAGCCTGCGCGGTCAGGAAGTTGAGAACGACGGTCTTGCCCGATCCGGACGGGCCGATGATCGAGAAGTGGCCGAGGTCGCCTTCGTGGAAGTTGAAGAAATAGGGTGTAGCGCTGGTCGTCTCGAGGACCGAGATGGCCTCGCCCCAGTGGTTGCCGTCGGCCTTGCCGACCGGAAACCCGTGCAGCGACATGAATCCGGCCGCATTGGTCGTCGAGATCAGCGCCCGGCGGACGAGGTAGACCTCGTTGCCCGGGAACTGGCCCCAGAACAGGGGTTCGAGGTTGACGTCCTCGCGAACGGCAATGGCTCCGATGTCGGCAATCGCCGCTGAAGCCGTCGCCATGGCCGCATCCAGCTCGGCGAGGTCGGAACCACGGACCATTACGCTGAAGTGGTGGTCGCCGAATCCGGCCTGTCCGGCGCCAAGCGCGTCGCGCGCAGCGAGCATTTCGCGCCGTTCCGTGCCGCTGTCCTCTTCGCTCGCCTTCTGGCGGCGGAGCGCAAGGTCGATCCGCTCCCGCGCGATCTGCCGGTCGGCTGGCGCAAAAGTCTCTGTCAGGACCAGTTCGCACGGCAGGCGAAGAATGTTGTCGATCAGGCCCGGGCGCGTTTCCGCCGGATATTCCTTGATCGACAGCATGGCCGCGAAGCTGCGTCCGCCGGCGCCCGCCGTTTCGAGCGCGTCGAGGCCGAAGCTCACCCTTTTGTAGGGCAGGTGATGGCCGAGGTCGGTGTCTTCGGCGGGGAGGACGACCGGGCGCATTTCACCATTGTAGATGCTGGAGAGGAACTCGAGCGGCTCGGAAAGCTCGCCGGTGTCGGTCCGATAGGTGGAGAGGAGCCGAGCCTCGTACGGGCCGAGCGCTGCAAGGAGCGATGCCGTTGCAGCCTCCAGATCGCGGAGCGCACCGCTGTCGTCGGTGGCGCCGCGACCGAACCTGCGCTGGAGTTTTTCGGGCCACCCGGTCTTGCCGCGAGCAGGGCGGCGAACGATGGTCAGGAACTGCTCGTTGACGAACAGGCGCCGCTCGGAGAGCCGGGCATCCCACTGCTTGCCGATGGCCGCGCAGAACGGGGAATCGAACTCCCCGCCCGAAGCGACGGTCACTCGGCGGCGGACGACGTGATGGTAGAGCACGAAGCGCGCATCGAGCACGCTCCGGAGCAGAACTTCACGAACCTGAAGCGCATGATCGAGCTGGTCGGAATCCTGTGTCTCGAACTCCATTCCGCCGACGTGAAGGGTACGCATGACCGCGCCGTCGCGAAGCCGGATGGTCGCGTCGTCGATGTGCCGCTCGTAGGGAAGGCGGTCGCCGGCCTTGGCTTCCCTCTTCATCCACTGGGCTGCGCCGGTCCACTTCATGAGTGACTCCTCAAGGCAAGTAGCTGTTGCAGCCCCAGCGCTTGTAATTGCGCACGCGGGGGCACCGGCTGACCTTGGTCAGCCAGAGGTCGAATACCCGCGGCTCGCGCAGGCAAAGAAAATAGCCGAAGGCGTGGATTGCCACTGCCGCCGGAAGAGCGAGGAAGGACCGCGTCAGGAGGAAGAGCTCCGTCGTCACGGCCGCGTTGATCACGAAGAAGTTGAACGTAACCCCCGCAAACATCTGCGGCCTGGTGAGGGCGCGGAAGAGCGGCGCGCGCACTTCGTTAGCCCGACACTGCCGCGGTCGACTGGATGCCGGATACGATTGCGGCCGATCCGAACAGGATGAAGCAGCCGATGATCACCGTCGCTCCGAGGCGCCAGTTGAGGCGGCCGGTCAGCATCATGAAGCCGACCATCGCGACCGCGATGACGGCGACTGACGTCGCGACATTGCCGAGAAGCGTTCCCTGCAGCCAGCTGAGCGCGGAAACGATCGGGCCGGAGCCCTGCGGATTGGCCTGAGCCAAGGCCGCTGTCGGCATGGCTGCAATCGTTAGTGCGAGCGCCGATCTGAAAATTTTCACTGGCGTTCTCCCTCCATGGTTGAATTGGCCGCTAGGCGCGCGACAATGGCGCGCACATAGGCCTGTGTTTCAGGAATTGACGGAATGCCCCCTGCCGTCATGACGCGTCCCGGACCCGCGTTATAAGCCGCTAGTGCCTTCTCAACGTTCCCGTCGAAACGGTTCAACTGTTGCCGAAGGTACCGCGCACCACCCGACAAATTTTGTAGTGGGTCATTTGGATCAACGCCAAGGTCCCGCGCCGTTCCGGGCATCAATTGCGCCAAACCGATGGCACCGGCCCGCGACCTTGCCCCGGGGTTCCAGCGGCTCTCCTGCCAGACAACCGCCTCGAGCAAATAGGGGCTGATGTCATTCGCCTTCGCGACCTCCACCAGGGCTTGCGCATAATCGCCCGCCCAGCCGCGTTCGGTCAGGACCGTGACGGCCGTATCGGGGATGACGATACCATCGCCATCGACCTGCTGCTGCTCGTCGTCGGAGGACCAGATGGCGTTGGGTGAATCGCTCAGCGTCTTCACTTTGCCACCCGGGCCGATTTCGAGAACCTCGGCCTGCGCCGTGCCGGCCCCGGCCAGCAACGACGCAAGCGCGAGGGCCATCGTCAATCTCACGGCACTGGCACCAGACGCGGATTGGCGTTGTAGCTGAAGCCGGCAAACTGCTTCATCTGCTTCCCGTTACCGAGGTCACCGCCCGAGCAACTGAGCTTCTTGTTGATGCAGTTGTCGTGCCACATCTTCTTCACGGTCGGATCCCAGGCCATGAAGAAGTCGGCATGGAACGTGCTTCCGTGGGGCAAGTCCGGCCGCATCGCATCAGACGACAGCTGCCACTGCCTCAAATCATCGCCAGGGGTGATCGTGAACCAAGCCTGCAGCGTGAAATCAGGAATGACATACGGGTGCGTTGCCGGGCACTTGGCGTAGCCCCAACTGCCATATTGCGCATAGGTCACGTGATCCCGATGGTTCGGGCTGTCCAGATTCTTGCCATCCCAGCATGATGGCGCATTGACGACCGCACCGATGCGCGACCCCGCGGGGCAGGTCGCTATCGCGGCGGGGATCGTTGGATAGTGGCCCTGGGTCGCTCCCGGGCCGTCGCAGTTGAAGTAGAGCGAACCGGTCGGCGCCTTCCCCGAGAGCATGTCGTAACCGAAGATGAACTTGAGGCCGTTGGGGAGATCGACCGCCTGTCCTTCGTATTTCGGATTGGCCGAATCGGAAACAATCGGATCGCTGATCGGCCGCCGCTTGTAATAGATTGCTACATAGTCTGGACGGACGACATTGCCCTTGCCGTCGAGCATCGCCGGCATCCAGTAGGCCGAGCGATTCAGCGGCGACATGCAGGTGGAAGAGCCGCCTCCGCGAAGCGACGAATAGGTGGAATTCGCATTGGCTCCGGTGTTCCCATAGAACTGATGGAGGTGCGACTTGCCCGGCTGGCCCGGGTAAACGATCGGATCATCCTTCAAGAGCTGGCCCGCATTGCAGATGAAGCGGAATGCGCCGACCACGTCGGGGCTGGCCGATGGCGGGATCGCGCCCGTTCCCCACGACGGAACAAGCTCCGAATTCGGATCGAAGTTGGACGCAATGGATGCTTCACCAAGCAGGGTTGGGCTCGGCGCGGGCTGCGTCGTCGGCGGTGTGACCGGCGCGCTCGGAGCGCTCGGAGCGCTCGGTTGTTCGACGCCTAGCGGATCATTGGAGTGATTGTCTCGGGTCTTGGCTGTGACTTTGCAGCCAGAAAGAATGACAAACAGGATTAGCGGCGCGAGCGCCTTAGAATGGACCTTCAACTAAAATTGACCCTCCCGGAGCCTTACTGTTTTACTTTGGCGACCCCTCGAACTGGACTGTCGCTCCTAATGCCCGTGCCAACAAGAGTCGGATGTGTTTGGTACGATGTGTCGGTGTTTTTTACAGTCGAATTGAGGAACGCCAGAAGGGTAACATAAACAAAATGTTAAGCGCGTGGTTACCGCGAGAGAGCTACCGTAAATTCTATGGTCGAACCGGGATAATTCCGGCGAACTTGAAACTGGATTCGAATTGCAGATTGGATAAGCGTCAGCGTGGTGATGGGGGAGGGGCATGTCTGACGCTGGCCACACGATTGCGGCGGTCCTTTTTCACGACCGGGCGCCTCTCGCCTGGCTGATCGTCGCAAGCTATTTCGTCGGGGCGGCCGCAGCCTTCTGGGCGAGCCGGTCCGCCCGAAAGCGCGACCGGCGGTTCTGGATCGGGACCGCGCTTCTTCTGGTCTTTCTGGGACTCAACAAGGAGCTCGATCTTCAAACCCTACTGACGGTGGAAGGCCGGTCGTTCGCGCACTACGCCGGCTGGTATGAACAGCGACGGGTGGTGCAGGGCATCTTCCTGTTGGTGATGGCGGTGGTGGGCGTCGTTGCGATCGCCGCATTGGTCCGCTGGCTCCGCAAATCGCCCGGTCAGGTGAAGACGGCGGCGGTCGGGATCGTTCTCCTCTTCACCTTCGTCCTGATCAGGGCCGGGTCCTTTCACCACATCGATGACTGGGTGACGATCAACGTCGCCGGAATGCGCACCGGCTGGTGGCTGGAGCTCGCCGGGACGGCCCTGATCGGCCTTTCAGCGCTCGCCTATCGGATCCGCCGCAAACAACGTTAGGATACCTTCGGCTTGTCGGCCATTTTGCTGACGTCCGATGCTGCAAGCGACACTTCCAGAGCCGCCACCGCCACCGCCGATCATCGTGACCGCGCGAGCGCTTGCCGATCCTGCCGCGGAGCGCGCTTATTCGGTCGACACGATCGACGCCGGCCGGCTGATGAATGCTCCGAGCACTCAGCTCGATCAGGTGCTCAAGGACATTCCAGGATTGCAGCTTTTCCGGCGTTCCGACGCGCGCAGCGGCCATCCGACCAGCCAGGGCGTGACCCTTCGCGCGCTTGGCGGAAACGCGTCGAGCCGAGCGTTGCTGGTGCTCGACGGCGTTCCGCAGGCTGATCCGTTCGGAGGATGGATCAACTGGCCCGCTTATGACCCGGCGAGCATCGGCGAGGTGCGGGTCATTCGTGGCGGAGGGAGCGTCGCATATGGTCCTGGAGCGCTCGCCGGAACGATCGAAATGACCAGCCGGCTGGGCGAGGGAATTGCAGCGGACCTGGATGCCGGAAGCCGGGAATCCCTGGAGGCCCGGCTCTTCGCCGCGACGAAGATTGCCGGCGGGACGGTCGCTCTGTCCGGACGGGGCGCTCGAGGAGACGGCTTCACCCCGATCACCGAAGCCACTCGGGGGCCGGCCGATCGGCCCGCTCCTTACAAGGAGGGGAGTGTTCGCGCCCTCTGGGTGATGCCGCTCGGTTCGAAGACCGAGCTGCAAGTGAGCGGGCTGGCCTTCACCGATCGCCGCCAACGGGGCGTGGACTTTACCGGCAACCGAACGGACGGCGCCGATGCTGCCCTGAGGCTGGTCGGCAACGGCGACTGGCAATGGACCGCGCTCGGCTATGCTCAGTGGAGGGAGCTTAGAAGCAGCTTCGCAAGCGTCAGCGCTGGCCGCGCGACCGCGGCGCGCGTGTCGCTCCAGGACTCGGTGCCTTCCAACGCGATCGGCGGAAGCTTCGAGATCCGCCCGCCGCTGGGCAGTGAGCTTGAGGTTCGTCTTGGCGGCGATTTCCGCCGGGCCGAAGGCGAATCCCGAGAATTGTTCAATTACGTCGCCGGCGAACCGACGCGGCGAAGGAAAGCTGGAGGAGAGAGCCTGACAGCGGGCCTGTTCGGTGAGATCACGGCCGACCTTGGCAAGCTGACGTTGAGCGGTGGCGCAAGGCTCGATCGCTGGCGAATCTCGGACGGCGAGCTCGTCGAATGGGTAATCGCGAGCGGCGATCCGCTTCGGAACGAACAATATCCAAGCCGATCGGGATGGCGGCCGACCGTACGGGCGGGAGCAGTGCTGGACGCTGCCGGAGGACTCAGCTTCCGCTCTGCGGCCTATCTTGGTTGGCGGATGCCGACGTTGAACGAGCTTTTCCGGCCGTTTCGTGCCGGTTCGGACGCGACCGCCGCCAACGCTAATCTTGAACCGGAACGGCTCGCCGGAAGCGAGATCGGAGCGACATATAGTCGCAAGAATCTCACCTTTTCGGTTACCGCATTCACCAATCGCCTGTCCGAAGCGATTGCGAACGTGACCCTCGGTGAAGGCCCCGGCATCTTTCCGGGAGTCGGGTTCGTTCCGGCAGGCGGAGCATATCGGCAAAGACAGAATCTCGATTCGGTGCGCGTTCATGGCATCGAGGCTTCGGCCGAGCTCAAGCATGGTCCATTCACCGGCGGTCTCGGCATGAGCCTGACGGATGCAGAGACCCGTGCCGACGGTGCTGCCGCGGAGCTCGACGGACTTCGTCCGGCACAGACGCCGCGTTTCGCCGCGACGGCCAGCCTTTCGTGGGAAACTCGGGGACGCGCGCTGTCCCTCGTCCTTCGCCATGTCGGCAATCAGTTCGAAGATGATCTCAACAGCGAAAAGCTTCCACCGGCAACCACCATCGACGCCTTCGCCGCATGGCCATTGGGAGGCGGCTTACAGCTTGTCGCCCGAGGAGAGAATTTGCTCGACGAAACGGTGGTCGCCGGCATCGGCAGCGATGGAGCTGTCGAGCGCGCGACTCCCCGAACGTTCTGGATTGGTCTCAGGGTCAGCCGCTAGGAACGCCGAAACAACAATCTCGCTAACCCAGGTCAGCTAATTGAACCGCCGTTTCCGCGGCTGCGTTTCGGGCGTCGCTACAGTGGGTAGTGGACAACGGAGGAGAACATGGCCGGAACGAAGAGCGGTTCAAAGCGCGGATTTGCCGCGATGGATCCCGCAAAGCAGCGGGAAATCGCGAGCAAGGGCGGCAGAGCCAGCCATGGCGGCGGCCGCAGGAGTTCGAGCAGCACGAGCCGCTGAACGTCACCTCGCGCCCGCGAGCAAGCGCCGGGCAGACCCGGTCCGCCCGGCGCTTTCCTGCCCTCTTTACAGTTCGGCAACCGTGTATGGACACGGTCGTTGACCAGCCGAAATGTACCGTTCCGACCTGAAAACCCGCGACAAGGGCGGCGCGATTGTGGCGGTTATTGCCATTCACGCCGCGCTCTTATTCGCCTTCCTTCACCTCTCCGG
>DASSFK010000437.1:0-3771 GCA_035694565.1 Sphingomicrobium sp. | reverse complement strand
GCCCCGAAGCAAATGAGAAGAGTCGCGTTGGTGTGCACCCAAAAGACCGGGGCATCGATCAGCAGATCCCGAAGCGTTCCGCCGCCGACGCCGGTTGCGACTGAAAAGAAGACGAAGGTGACGAAGTCCCTTCGCAGTTCGGCAGCGACCAAAGCTCCCGAAATGGCGAACACGGCGATCCCGAAGAAATCGAGAAAAACGAGTGCCTGCGGAATGGTTGTTGCCTGCATTCACCGCTTTTCGCGGGTGACGTGACCTGATGCAAATCCCGGATTCGCAGTCGTCATTCGAACGGCCTACATTGCGATCATGGCTGATGGAACGGACACGGCGAGCGCGATCCCGATGCTCGAGGATTGGCAGCACTGGACATGGGTCATGGGCCGGGCTCAGCAGATGCTGATGGAGGCCTGGGCCGACGGGATGAAGGAAGGCGAGACCTGGCCGGCCACTCCGCCTGCCTGGGGGGCGTTCCCGCCCGCCTTCGGGCTTGGCGCGCCGATGACGACCGATCCTTCCGCATTGTTTACTGCCGGGGCCGAAGCCTGGGCCAAGGGTCTCGAGACCTGGGGCAAGATGATGGGGCTCGACACCGAGGCGAAGGAGAGTGCGAAGGACCGCCGTTTTGCGGCCCCTGAGTGGCACGAGAGCCCGGTCTTCGACACCATCCGCAAGACCTATCTTGCGATCTCCGACAAGATGCTCGGGACCGCTCAGGACTTTGAAGGCCTCGACGATGAAACGCGACAGCGGCTGCTTTTCGCAGTCCGAAGCTTCGTCGACGCGATGAGCCCGTCGAACTTCGCACTGACCAACCCGCAGGTTCTGAAGCGAACGATGGAGACGCGCGGCGAGAACCTGCTCAAGGGTCTCGCAAACATGCTCAACGACGTTGCGGCCGGCCAGCTTACGCAGACCAAGCAGGGCGTGTTCGAAGTCGGAAGGAACCTTGCGACCACTCCGGGCAAGGTCATCAAGGAAACCGCGCTCTACCAGCTGATCCAGTACACGCCGACGACCGACAAGGTGCTGGAAACGCCGCTGGTGGTGTTTCCACCGTGGATCAACCGCTTCTACATCCTCGACCTTACGCCCGAGAAAAGCTTCGTTAGATGGTGCGTGGAGCAGGGTATCAGCCTGTTCATGGTCAGCTGGAAGTCGGCCGACGAAAGTCTCGCCGACCTGATGCTCGACGATTACGTGCTCAACGGGCAGATCGATGCAATCGACACCGTCCGCGACCTGCTCGACGTCGAGAGCGTCCACACGATCGGCTATTGCGTTGCGGGCACTACGCTCGCAGCGACTCTGGGGTACCTCCACGCGAGAGGGGAACAGGACAAGGTCAAGTCGGCGACCTTCCTGACAGCGCAGGTCGACTTCAGTCTTGCGGGCGACCTCAAGCTGTTCACCGGCAATGAGACGCTGTCGCTGCTTGAGAAGGTCACTCGCGAGAAGGGCTATCTCGACGGCCGCTACATGGCCGCGACCTTCAACCTGCTTCGAGGCCGTGACCTCATCTGGAACTATGTGGTCAACAATTACCTGCTGGGCGAGGAGCCGGCACCGTTCGACCTGCTCTACTGGAACTCGGACACGACGAACCTGCCCGCCAAATGGCACCGTGATTATCTTGAGACGCTCTACAAGGGGAACAAGTTGATTGAGAGCGGCGGCATCAGTGTCGCGAACGTCCCGATCGATATCGAGAAGGTCGAGACCGCGACCTATGTCCAGGCTGGCCGGGAGGATCATATCGCGCCGCCTGAAAGCGTCTGGAAGATCATGAATCACTTCGCGGGACCGAAACGCTTCCTGCTCGCGGGCTCGGGCCACATCGCCGGCGTGGTCAATCCGCCGGCGGCCCAGAAGTACCAATATTGGGTCAACGACCACCCGTCGAAGACGCTGGAGGCGTTCATCGAGGGTGCCGAGGAGCACAAGGGCAGCTGGTGGCCAGACTGGGTCGACTGGGTGAAGTCCCAGAACCCGAAAGTCGTGGACGCCAAGGGCGCTCGGATTCCGGGCAAGGGCAAGCTGGAGGCCATCGAGGATGCCCCCGGGCGGTACGTCAAGGCGCGCTAGCCTCCCGGTCTGGACTCGCCCTGCGAGGCCCAACGAGCGGCTCGACCTCGAGGAACTGATGTATCGCGCCTCGACGGCGGTACCCGAGTACCAGGAGCAGCTGGAAGAGAATCCGGAGGCGATCGACCTTCCATTTGCCCGGATCGAACACGGTCAGGTCATCGTTGCCGAAGGTGTCGAGGGCACCGCCGGGTTCATCGTGCTGGTGATCGAGGAAGACCAGGCGGAGCTCGACGGCCTGTTTGTCGAGCCGCACTTCTGGGGCCGTGGCGTCGGCAAGACGTTGGTCGAGCTGGCGGCTCACGAGGCGCTTCGGGTAGGCCTCAGCCTGACGGTGGTCGCCGCGCCGGGCGCACGGGGATTTTACGAAAGATGCGGGTTTACGGTCGAAGGGGAGACGGAGACCCGGTTCGGCCCCGCGCTGATCATGTCGCGCTAGCAGCGCTCAGCAGTTTTCATATTTCCAGTGCCGGCGTTTGCCTTCAGTGAGCCATTTGATGGCGTCAGCGATGCGCTTCTTCCGCGTAGAGTCCTGCTTCGCCTCTGAGACCCAGTCGAGATATTCGCGCTGCGCCGACGGTGGGAAGCCGTCGAGGACTTCCTTTGCTTTTGGTGCGGCGGCGAGCGCCGATGCAAACTCCCGATGAAGGGTCGGCGCCGGTTTCGGCTCGTGCTTTGTCTTGCGGTGAGCAGGAGCGCTTCTCGCAAGTTCGACACCCTTCAGGATCATTGCGTCGAACTGGTCTCCGGGCGGAAGGTCCTCGACCGACTTCAGCTTGCCGAGCTGGCCCATGGCGTCCTTCGAAGTCTCGACGCCCATTTCCTCACCGCGCCAGAAGCCGACGACCGCATGCGCCTTGAAGGCGGCCATACCCATCAGAATTTTGCCGCCGATCGTGAAGCTCGGCATACTCCATTTCAGCGTTTCCTCGGCCTCTGGAGCAACGGCATGCACCCGGGAGCGAACATGCTTCAGGATCGGCCGTGCGAAAGGGGCTGCCTTCTCGATGTAGGCGTCGACGCGGGGGTCGGTCTTCACAGAATGCCCCCGCCAAGCGTCAACCGGACAATGCCGACGACGATCACGAATAGGTTTAGGTTGCGCCCTGAAGTGCCCTCACCGAGCAGTCCAACGCCCGCCCCAATGATGGCGAGCGGAATGATCAGCCAGTTGGCCCAGCCGAGCAGCGGCAGGAACGCGATGACTGCCAGCACCAGCGCAACGAAGCCGATGATCAGTGAGACGATGTTGAACATGCGTTGCGACCCCTTCTCCTGTGGCCGCCTGTAGCAGCTTTAGTAGGCCGTTTGGATGCGCGTGATTTCCGCCAGCGTCTTGTCGCCGCAGCTGACGATCACACTTCCAATCGGCTGGCTGAGCGGCCATTCCCAGCGGACCTCATGAGCGACCTGCGCCTGCGATACCGGCGCACTACCCGGAGGAGCGACGTTGAGCGTAACGAAGGCCTGGGCTGGATAGCCCTTGCGGACTTGAAGACGGGGGTCGAACGCCACCTGGTAGCCGCCCGTCGGCGTTACGACCTTGCCGCTGATGACCAAAGTCGGGGCCCCTGTGCCGGGCATGCGATTGAT
This sequence comes from Sphingomicrobium sp., assembly GCA_035694565.1. Taxonomy (GTDB): domain Bacteria; phylum Pseudomonadota; class Alphaproteobacteria; order Sphingomonadales; family Sphingomonadaceae; genus Sphingomicrobium. The sequence goes on along the minus strand of DASSFK010000437.1, from coordinate 93 downwards.
CCACGCCGTCCAGTCCCGTGAGGAACTGATCACGCACTCCGGCGGTGCCGGCTGATTCGGCTGGCCGGGATAGGGAGCCGGCGTTCCCGGATA
>DASSFK010000436.1:0-4518 GCA_035694565.1 Sphingomicrobium sp. | reverse complement strand
GGCGGCGCCTGCGAGCTTCGCCGCTTCCTCTTCCTTGCCGGCAGCGAAGAAGATTCCGTCGTCCGGACCGAGGCCCATCGCTTCGGCAATGGCCTTCATGCCCTCTTCGCCGTGGTTCTTGGCGATCGGGCCGCCCCATTCCCCGCCCTTGCGGGTCGCGTAGCCGAGGCCGGCATATCCTTCGCTCCTCGCCCACTCGTTCATGTCGTCGAAGAACTTGCGGCTTTTCTCGGCAGTGCCCGGAGCCGGGACGGCGCGGACGACCGCGCCCTTCTCGACGAGCCCGGCGAACAGGCCGAAGCCGGACCCCTTGAACTGTTCCGATACGTCCGTGATCAGCAGTGGATTGCGCAGATCCGGCTTGTCGCTTCCGTACTTCAGAATCGCTTCGCGGTAGGGAATGCGCGGATATTCGCCTGCCGGAGTGACCGTGCGGCCGTTGGCGAACTCCTGGAATACGCCCGAAAGCACCGGCTCGATCGCGCTAAACACGTCGTCCTGGGTGACAAAGCTCATCTCGAAGTCGAGCTGGTAGAACTCGCCAGGTGAGCGGTCGGCCCGTGCATCTTCATCACGGAAGCAGGGCGCGATCTGGAAGTAGCGGTCGAAGCCCGCGACCATGATCAGCTGCTTGAACATCTGCGGTGCCTGCGGGAGCGCATAGAACTTGCCCGGATGAACTCTGCTCGGGACGAGATAGTCGCGAGCACCTTCCGGAGAGCTGGCCGTCAGGATCGGCGTCTGGAACTCGGTGAAGCCCTGCTCGACCATCCGGCGGCGGATCGAGGTGATCACCGATGAGCGAAGCATGATGTTCGAGTGGATCTGCTCGCGGCGGAGGTCGAGGTAGCGGTACTTGAGGCGGATTTCCTCGGGATAGTCCTGCTCGCCGGCGACCGGCATCGGCAGCTCGGCCGCCGGCGACTGAATGGTCACATCGCCGGCGCGGACCTCGATTTCTCCCGTCGGAAGGTTCGGGTTCACCGTCTCCTTCGAGCGGGCGACGACATTGCCTTCCACGGTGACGACGGACTCGACCCGAAGGCGGTCGAGCACTTTGAACGCCGGCGAATCCGTGTCGGCGACGATCTGCGTGATTCCGTAATGGTCGCGCAGGTCGACGAAGAGCAGGTGGCCGTGGTCGCGTTTGCGGTGGACCCAACCGGAAAGGCGGATCGTCGAGCCGACGTCGGAAGCGCGGAGCTGGCCGCAATTATGGGTGCGATAAAGGTGCATTTGTCTGCCGATTGCGATGTGCGGAAATTCGGGGGCGGCACTCAATGGCGGAAAGACTTTTGTCAACCCGACGACAGGTCGCTAATGCCGCCGAAGACTCATGAATATACATCCGTTGATCACCAAGTCCGAAGACCTGGTTCCCCTCGTTGAACGCCTCTCCAAGAAGCATTTTGTCGCCGTGGACACCGAGTTCATGCGCGAAAATACCTATTGGCCGGATCTCTGCCTGATCCAGATCGCGAGCGATGAGGAAGCCGCCGCAATCGACCCCAAGGCAGATATCGATCTCTCGCCGCTGCTCTCGCTTCTCGTCGACAATGAGGAGGTGCTGAAGGTCTTTCATGCGGGCGGCCAGGACCTCGAGATTATCTACAACCTTACCGAGAAGGTCCCTCACCCCCTCTTCGACACCCAGATCGCCGCGATGGCGCTCGGTCACGGTGAGCAGGTCGGATACTCGAACCTCATCGAATCGATGCTCGGTCACAACATCGACAAGGGAGCGCGCTTCACCGATTGGAGCCGTCGGCCGCTCGACAAGAGACAGATCGATTATGCTATCGCTGACGTGACTCATCTCGCGACGGTCTTCCCCAAACTGCTGCAGCGGCTGAAGAAGACCGGCCGAGGCGGCTGGCTCGACGAGGAGATGGAACGCCTCGCCAATCCGTCGAGCTTTGCGTTCGAGCCGGAGGACGCATGGAAGCGCCTGAAGCTTCCTAGCCGGAATCCGGCAGTGCTTGGCCGCCTCAAGGCCCTGGCGGGCTGGCGTGAGGTCGAGGCGCGAACGAAGAACATCCCGCGCGGCCGAATCGTCAAGGATGACACTCTTGGCGAACTCGCGGCGCACCCACCCAAGACGCAGGACGATCTCGGCCGGGTTCGCGGTTTGTCGGCGGGCTGGAAGACGAACGACATCGGCGCTCGGCTGATGGCGGCCGTGGAAACGTCGAAACCGCTGGAGCCCGATGAAATGCCCGATCGCGAGCCGCGCCGGCCCGGTCTCACCAAGGACGCCGTCCTCGTCAGCGATCTATTGAAACTCCTCCTCAAGATCCGCGCCAAGGAAACGGGCGTCGCTCCGAGGCTGATTGCCCGGTCGGACGACCTCGAGGCCCTGGCCGCCGGAGTCCGCAAGGATTTGAACATTCTCAGCGGCTGGCGGTTTGAAGAATTCGGAAGGGACGCGCTCGATCTGGTAGAGGGCCGCCTCGCCTTCGCGATCGAGAACGGGAAACTGAAGATGAGCCGGCTCGAGAAAGAATCCGTTGACGCATAGGATGATCATCCTTGCCGCTCTGACTCTCGCTGCGTGCAGCGCCGCGCCGCCCGAGGGCCCGGCGCCCCTCCCCGCCGGGAGTTGCCATGACGATACGCTGACTACTTTCGTGGGCCAGGACGCGACGCCGGAGATCGGCGGAACCTTGATGCGTCAATCGGGTGCAAGGGTTCTCCGATGGGTCCCGAAGGGCTCGATGATCACCATGGAGTTCAGCGCCGACCGCTTAACCGTCTACCTCGACGCCAATAACAAGATCGAAAAGCTGAGCTGCGGCTAGGCCGCGTCGCCGATCATTCTCGCCTGCGACAGCGCGCGCCGAATTGTTGGCAGGGTGACTCGCGCGCGCTCCGCAATTGCGAACCGATCCACTTCCTCGACGGCGCGCTCGGCCGTCCAATACTCCCGGTTGAGGCGCTCGGTCATGAAGCGAAGCGCATCTCCGGGTACATGAAGCCCGCGATCGGCGAACAGAAGCTGGATCAGCGCCTCGAACAATTTGTCATCGGGCTGATTGATCGTCGCGACCGGAGTGATCGCAAGTCGTGTTCGCAGGTCGGGAAGGCCGGGCGACCATGCGGGCGGAGCGTCATCCGCAACCATGATCAGCGGCAAGCCGCTGTCCTGGGCGTCGTTCCAGGCATGGAACACGTCCTCTTCTTCGTGCCGGTCGGCCTGATCGATGACGCGACCATGAACCCGCTCGGCAAAGGTTCTCGCCAGCAAGGTTCGCCCCGAGCGGCGCGGCCCGGTCAGCACGGTCGCCTTGACCGGCCACAGGGTCCACTTCCGGAAATGATCGAAGGCCTCGCGGTTCGCGCTGGAAACGATGAACCGCGATTCGCCTTCAGTCTGCGGCCAGTCGAGCGGAAGCGCGATCTGGTCCGCGCCGCGCTTCATTCGTCACTCCTCGGCGGCTGACCTTGAGGCGACTGCTGCGGCGTCGCCGGCGGTTGCTGTGGTTGCGGCTGCGCGGGTTGGGGCTTCGGCTGCGCTGGAGGCGGCAGCGGCGGCGGACCGGCCGATCCGGACGACATGCGCAGGATGAAGCCGTTTTGCTCGACGGCCCACCCGCGCGATCCGAGGGCGAGGCGCAGATTGGAGATATTTCCACCGGTGTACGTGACATTGACGTAGCTGACTCCGCCCGGATTGATGCTGACAGGCACGACCTGAGTGACGCCCGGAGCAATTCGCAAATGCGCCATTGCGAAATTGTAGATGTTCACGTCTGGCGAGACGATCTGCACCTGGTAGGTCCACGGCTGTGCCTGGGCGACCGGCGCCTCTTCGACAACGGGCGGTGGCGGCGGTTCGGGAATATCGAGCGTTCGATCGCGGATCAGCCTGCCCTCGGCGAGCGCGTCGGCGAACATACTATCCATCCGCTGAACGCCAGCGCGCATTATCTGCAACGTGCTCGCGCCCGCCGGAGCTGAGATTGTGAACGTCGCAACGGCCTGCTTGTCCGGCCCATGGAAGCCAACGAAGCGCGCGAATGCCGGTCCGCCCGGGTAGACTCGCTGGATCTGCACCTGGGCAACCAGAATGTCGGCCGCACCGTAGAGGTCGATGAGATTGCGCCACCATCCGCGGCCAGGACGATCGACCTGGGCATCGTTCACCAGAAGCGGATCGATGCCCTGCCCGCTGACGCGCACATAGTCGATCGGGCTCTGCGACGTCCTGAACTCCGCCCAGGCGCGTTGCCAGGGATTACGAAGCTCAACCGTCGTGTCTGTTCCGGCAGTCACAAGGACGGGGACAAGCAGCATCGGCACGGAACGGCGCACATCGCCACCGACCCCGAGCAGCTCTCCCGATCTGGCGCGATCGAAAAGGATGCCGAGATCCGCGATGTACCGGGTTGGCCCGATCTGCTCCCGCTCGACGACAATCGAGCTCACCAGCTCGTCGAGCGTGGAGTCCGGAACCGTCGGGGCCTCGGAAATCGGACGATTGTGGGTCTTTGCCCAGAACGCCCTGAAGCCCTGGCGTTG
>DASSFK010000435.1:0-3081 GCA_035694565.1 Sphingomicrobium sp. | reverse complement strand
CAATTGGCGAAGGGTGATCGGTCGCTCGGGAAAGACTGGATTGCGAAGGCTCCAGCCGAGCCACCGCGACACGTCGCTGTCGAGGTCGAGCTTGCCCTGCTCAACGAGCTTCATCACCCCGACGCTGAGGACCAGCTTGCTTACCGAAGCGATCCGGACCGGATCGTCCGGAGTCACCGCGCGTCCGGCAGCAGGATCGGCAAGGCCGTCGGTGAAGGTTCCGACCTCGCCTTCGCGGTCGAATGCGACGCCGACCTGGGACACCGGCATGTCCCCGTTTTTCGGCACGGTCGCGCAGGCCGACAAAGCCAGGAATGCCAGTGCAACGCCCCTCATTCCTGCATTAGTGGCCCAAGCCCGCTGCCGGAGGCAAGCACCTGCTGATTGACTGGATGCCGCGAGGAGGCGAGGGTTCCCTTCGAAGGAGGCGGCATTGCTCGAATCACTTCTCTTCGTCGCGGCCCTGGCGGCCGCCCAGCAAAACCCGCCGGTCATCGTCGAGGGCGCGAGGCCGGCAGAGGAAAAGAAGGTCTGCCGCTCTGTCCGCGAGACCGGCAGCCGGATGGTCAAGCAGGTCTGCAAGACCGCAAGCCAGCAAAAGCAGGACGAGCAGGACGCCAAGAACAAGCTCGGCCTTGGCAACCGGTCGACCAGCCCGCCCGAAACGTTCAAGGCACCGACCGGACAATAAGCTCAAGGCGCGATCACCTCGAGCGCGCGCTTGTGGACCCTGTAGTCGAGCGGCGGCTTCAAGCCTTGCACCTCGCCGTCGAGCGAGACGACGAGATTGGCTCGCCGGCTCGCGACGAGCAGCCGCTCGACGTCCTCGACGCGAACCATGTCGTCCGGTCGCGAACGGTCGAAGAGGGCGCGAACGCTCGCGGCGACGAAGCCTCGCCGGGTCTTCTTTCGCATCACGAACACGGACAGGCGCCCGTCGTCGAGGCGTTCGCGCCGCCCCGGAGCCCCGAGGTCGAGGCGGTAGTCGTTGTTCCCGACGAATAGCAAGGGCGTGTCGATCCGCGACTGCCGGTCGTTGACGGTGAGGGCCAGCCGATGGTGGCCGAAGCGGAGAAGCGTCCGGACGCTCGCGACAATCATGGCCAGCCGCTTGCTTCGTCCCAGGCGTTGCTGCTGAAGGTCACGATCGAGCACCATCAGTGGATAAAGGCCGACCGAGCTATTGTTGATGAACGTCCGTCCGTTGACCTTTGCGATATCGACTCCGCGCGACTTGCCGGTCGCGATCAGCGCCGCGGCCTCGTCGATCGCGACTGGAACGCCGAGATCTCGCGCGAAGTGATTGAGCGTTCCGAGCGGCAGGATGCCGAGCTTCGTCTTCGTCCCGGCGAGAACGCCTGCGGCGGCGCTGATCGTGCCGTCTCCGCCGCCCACGACCAGAAGCGGATCGCCTCGGTCGACCGCCTTTTGCGCGCGCTGGGCGATATCAGCGCCATCGAGCAAAATGGTGCGGACCTTCAACCCGGCATCGGCGAATGCCTTGCGGATTTCAGCGCTATCGCGCCTGCCGCGCGAAGAGCCTCCGCTCGAGCGGTTGATGCAGACCAAGATTTCGCAGCGGCGGGCCATCCCCCGCACAATGATCTAATCGGTCGGACCGATCCGGAACGCGCAAAGCTTGTTGCCGTCGAGGTCGCGGAAATAGGCGCCGTAGAATGCCTGCGGGCCATCGTCGCCGCGCAGTCCAGGCGCGCCTTCGTCGCTCGCCCCGAGTTCCATCGCTTTGGAATGCAAGGCGTCGACCTTGGCCCGGGTCGCGCAGGCGATCGCGGTCATGTTGCCGTTGCCGACTCTCGCCTGGTCACCGTTATACGGCTTGCAGACGGCAAGGCCCGGCTTCCCCATCCCCGTTCCGTACATGGTGAAATTGTCGCCGAACTCGAACATTCGCCCCGCCCCGACCGTGGGCATCAGAGCGTCGTAGAAGTTCCGCGCCTTCTCAAGGTCGTTGGACCCGATTGTTACGTAGCCGATCATGACGTCTTCTCTGCTGCTGCTGCTGCTGGCGCCGCCGAGCATTCTCCGATGCGCCTGGCGCTGACGCTCCGCGTCATCGCATAGTCGCCCGTACCCGATAAATAGGTGGTGGTACTGACCTCGGCGTCGAGCGCATCCGCGGTGAAGGTGCCGCTCACGGACTGACGGACTTCGCCGCTCTGGCCCTTGCGCGTGCAGGTCAGGTCCATGCCGATCCGACCGTTACGGACGTAGGGATTTGCGATTTTGCACGTGTCGCCGTCCTCGGCGAACAGCGCGGCGTCGATCGTCCCATCGGCGGTCACGCAGCCGTGCGCGCTCCCGCTCGCGTCCTGCTTGAGCTTGGTCGCTGGAGTGCTCCTGTCGACCGATTGAACCGAAGCGACCTTCCAGCTGCCCTCATACAGCCCGCCCTTGAGCGCCGTCGGCGTGACTCCCTGCGGCTTGGCCGCCGGCGCCGCATCGTTCGAACAAGCCGTCACGAAAATGGCCGCGGTCGCGGCGATCACTACCTTGCGCAACTCACTCTCCCCCTTCTTGGACTATCCCTGGCTGGCGTCGCACTCCCCGACGCGCTTGGCGTCCACGGTCATCTTCATGTTCATCGTTTCCATCGGCGTGCTGCCCTTGGACGAGACGCTCATCGTCATCTGGTAGCTGTTCGGCTGATAGGTGCCGGCCAGCTCCATCGTCTGCGTTGCCTGCGGGTGCTCGCAGAGCAGCTTCATGTCGACCTTGCCGCCACCCCATTTGAAGTGCTCGTAGCGGCAGTTCTTGTCGGCGCCCGCGAAGAAGTCCTCCTTGGGATGCTTTGCCTGGTCCGCGGTCAGGCAGGTCTGGTGCACCTGGGACGTCCCGACGGCCTTCTTCAGCTGCTCGGCATATTGAGGCGGAATTCCGGGCGATTCCATCGAGACGAGAGTTGCATTCTGCTCCCACTTACCGGGATTCACGAACGCGACGTCGGTGTTCTTCCTGCTCATCTCGTTGGCGACCTCGCCGACCGACGCATTCTCCATCTCAACCGTCTCGCCCTTCCCGCAGGCGGCAAGGAAAGCGACGGATGCAAGAATCAGAAGTCTG
>DASSFK010000434.1:0-9768 GCA_035694565.1 Sphingomicrobium sp. | reverse complement strand
CACTTCGTCGATCAGGCCGAATTCCTTGGCCTCGTCGGCTTCAAGGAACTTGTCGCGGTCCATCGCCTTCTCGATCTCCTCGATGCCCTGGCCGGTGTACTTTGCGTAGAGCGTGTTGAGGCGCGAGCGCATGCGCAGGATTTCGCGAGCCTGGATCTCGATATCAGCGGCCATGCCCTGGGCGCCGCCCGACGGCTGGTGGACCATGATCCGGCTGTTCGAGAGAGCGATGCGCATTCCAGGTTCACCCGCAGCAAGCAGGAAGCTGCCCATCGACGCCGCCTGGCCGATGCACACCGTCGCCACCTTCGGACGGATGTATTGCATCGTGTCGTGGATCGCGAGGCCGGCGGTGACCACGCCGCCTGGCGAGTTGATGTACATGAAAATGTCCTTCTTCGGGTTCTCGGACTCGAGGAAGAGCAATTGGGCGGTCACGAGCGAGGCCATGTGGTCCTCGATCGGTCCGGTGATGAAGATGATCCGCTCGCGCAGCAGGCGCGAGTAGATGTCGAAGCTGCGTTCGCCGCGGTTGGACTGCTCGATGACGATCGGGACGAGCTGCGAAACGATGTCCTGGTGATCCATTAGAAAATGCCGGTCCTTTTGATTGGTGTGACCTACATCGGCGCGAACAGCGGCGGGTTCAAGCGGGCGTGGTCAAATGAAGCGGGCGGCCGGATGACCCGACCGCCCGCCCGATTAATCAAACTGTTGAAACTACTGCATTTTGACGGTCGCGCGAGCGTAATAATAACGGCCGGGAACGTCGTAGACAGTCGGATCGAAGTTGTTGATATCGCAGGTGATGCAGCCCGGAGCCTTGGTGTCGAACAGGTTGTTCACACCGACGGCGAAGCCGAGCCGGCTATCCCACCAAGACGGAGTCCAGCGGCCCTGGATGTCCGTGTAGAACTTCGAGTTCAGGGTATTCGCCGGAGTTACGTTCTCCTTGAGCTTGGAGATATAACGGCCGGTGAGCGAAAGTCCGAAGTCCGCCATGTCCCAATCGATGATTCCGATCGACTTGTACTTCGGGAATCCCTGGGACGGGCTGCCCTGCTCCGTTCCTTCGCGGCTGATGACCTGGGTGCCGCCGGTGATCGGGACAATCACGTCGTAGTTCTTCAGCAGCGTGTTGTTCCAGGTGAAGCCAAACCGGCCCGCAGAGGTTTCCTCCGTCTGGAACCTCAAGTTGACGTCCCAGCCCTTGGTCTTCACCCCCGCGATGTTGACAAGGAAGCCGGAGATCTGGGTCAGCTGACCGCCGCTGCCGGCACGAGTCACGAGAGCACAGGCCGCCGGGTCGTTGTTCACCACGCAATTACTGAGCGTGACGTCCGCGGCAACCGTCTGGATCGCACCATCGATCTTGATGTTGTAGTGATTGACCTCGATCGACGAGCGCGGGAGGAACGACGGGCTGTAGACGCCGCCGAACACCCAGCTCTTCGACGTTTCCGGAACCAGGTTCTCGTTGCCGCCGACAATGACCGAGATCTGCGGGTTGGCCTGGGCGTAGCTTCCGTCGGAAGGCACGCCCGCCGCGATGCAATTGGCCCGCACGGTCGCATTGTTGGTGAAGTTCTGCGCTGCCGTGCTGTCGTTCGAGCAAGGATCGCTGACCGTCTGGTCGAAGCGTGATTGGGTTCCGAACAATTCACCGATGGTCGGCGCTCGGAAGCCTTCCGCATAGGATCCGCGGAATCTCAGGTCCTTGAACGGCTTCCAATTGACGCCACCCTTGAACGTCGTGGTCGAGCCCGAGGTCGAGTAGTCGGAGAAACGAACCGCTCCGTTCAGCTCGAGCAGCTCAATGCCGGGCACGCCGGAGAACAACGGCGCATTAAGCTCGGCATAAGCTTCCTTGACACTGTAGTGACCCCGTGTCGCCTTCGCTGGAATATCCGAGCTGAAGCCCGCGGAAACCACCTCGTCCGGATCGAAGCTGCCGCTCAGCTTGCGGTATTCGACGCCGGTTGCGAGCCCAAGGGCACCGCCCGGAAGGTCGAACAGCTCACCCGAGACGTTGGCCGAGAAATCCCAGATCGACTGCTCGCTCTCATCGTTCTGGATAAACGTGACATAGTCCATCATCGCCTGGGTGATCGAACCCGCGCCGCCGAACAGGTTGAACGGTACGCAGCCCGGCGTTGCGTTACAGGTCGCGAGCGGCCCGAGAGCGATGCCCAGCTTCTGGGAGTTGATGTTGCCCAGCATGCGCTGCTTGGCGATGTTCTGGCCGAAGACGCCGTTCACATCCCAGTACCACTCGTGATCGAACAGTCCGAACTTGCCGTCGAACGACGCGACTCCATAATAAGTGTCGACTTGCTGCGAGAACCTGCGCGGACCGCCCTCGACGAACCGGCGCAAGACGAAGTCCAGGTTGGACGAGTCGAGATCGACGCCGAACGGATTGAAGGGGTTCGTCGCATCGACGGTCGTCGCGTCGAGAACCGGGGTGATGCCGGCGGCCTGGCCGATACCAAACGGAAGCGGTGCAGCCTTGTTCTTCGACTTGCGCTCGTTCCAAAGCACCTTGAACGTGAAGTTCACGTCCTCCGTGACTTCGGCATGGAGGTTTCCGAACGCACCGTACCGTTCCAACGGAATCTGGAGATAGTTGAACGGTGCAAAATTGTACCGGTCATCGGGGCTGACAAACGGCCGGAAATCGGCCGGCGTCGCGGTCCCGTTGAGAACAGGAGCAATCAGAGTCGCGTCGCCGCCCGGGAAAAGCGCCCCTGCGTAACGGCCGTTGGGAAGGAAGCCCGAGCAACCGCCATCGAAGCAGCTGCTGCCGTAGGGTGCGGGCCACCGGGATATCGCCCGGTCCGCCGAGGAAACGGCAGCCGACTTCACGTAATTGCCGCCGATCACGATCTGCAGCGGGCCGTCGCCTCCATTACCCCAACTGAGCTGGTAGTTCTGGGTGAACCCGTCGCCTTCTTCGAGGTAACTGCCAAGTTGCGCGGAAGCGAGGAAACCGTCCTGCTTCTGCTTGGTGATGATGTTGACCACGCCCGCGATCGCGTCCGAACCGTAGATGGCCGAAGCGCCGTCCTGGAGGACTTCAACGCGCTCGATCATGCTTTCCGGAATGGCGTTGAGGTCGACCGATCCGGGAACACCCGATGCCGAAGCGCCGTTCACGAAGCGCAGGCTGTCCACGAGGACCAGCGTGCGGCGTGACCCGAGATAACGGAGATCGATTTCCGCCGCGCCGGCGCCGACGCCGCCACCGTCGGGCGGGTTGCCGAGGTTGCCGGAGTTGTTGAACTTGCCGTTCAGACCGCCGCCCGAGCTCGGCAGGCGCTGAAGGACGTCGTTGATCGAATTGAGGCCTGTCTTCGCAATGTCTTGCTGATCGACGAAGGTGATCGGCGAATCCTGCGCAAGCGGGTCTCGGCGGATGCGCGAGCCGGTAATGACGATGTCACCGCTCGGCGAGGGTTCCTGAGCCTGGGTTGAGGGGTTCTGCGCGATGTCCGGCGGCGGAACCGTGTCCTGTGCGGATGCGGCGGTCGCAATCGCAAAGGTAAAAAGTGCAGTCCCGGCCCGAAGGGCGAAAGGTGTGCGCATCATTGAAAGCCCCCTGTCACAGCGTCAACGCGGCACAACCGTACCGCGAACGCAACGAGGCTAACCTATGTCTATGGAATGCAACAACGGGCAGTCACCGAAACGTAACAGATTTGCTTCCAGGTGATGCAAATCGTCTACACTCATGTTTCGCCAGGTGGAGGCAGTGCGAGATAGGCCAGGCGTCTCATTTCACGCCTCCCGCGAGTGACGGTGTCGAGGATCAACCCCGCAAAGAATGACAACACCGCCACGATCGTGATTCCGGTAGCAAGGATGGCCGTTGGAAAACGCGGCACGAGGCCGGTCTCGAAATAGGTGAAGGCCAGCGGCACGACGAGGATTAGCGCCGCCAGAAGCAAGAGCGCTCCAATTCCGCCGAAAAACAGCACTGGTCGCTCGATCCGATAGAGCGTGACGATCGTTTGCAGGATTCTCCATCCGTCGCGGAAGGTGGAAAGCTTGGAATGTGAGCCCTCGGGCCGCGCCAGGTAGCGCGTCTCAACTTCGCCCACCGGCATTCTGAGCTCGAGAGCGTGCACGCTCATTTCCGTCTCGATCTCGAAGCCCTCGGAAAGGACCGGAAAGCTCTTCACGAAACGGCGCGAGAAGACTCGATATCCGGAAAAGATGTCGGTGAAACTGCGTCCGAACAGTCCGGAGAGCAGTCGGGTGAAGACCTTGTTTCCAAGCACATGGCCGCCGCGATAAGCCTCGGCTTCCTCGTGCCGGCGCGTGCCTACGACCATGTCGAGCCGGTCGGCGCTGATCATCCGAGCCATCTCGGGCGCTGCCTCCGGGTCGTAAGTGAGGTCGCCGTCGGCCATTATATAAACATCGGCCTCGATGTCCGCGAACATGCGCCGCACGACGTGGCCCTTGCCCTGCTGAGTTTCCACCCGAACCGTGGCGCCCGCGGCGGCGGCGACTTCCTTTGTCCGGTCACGGCTATTGTTGTCGTAGACGTAGACGGTCGCCCCGGGCAGGGCTTTGCGGAAGCCCTCGACGGTCGCGCCGATTGCCGCTTCCTCGTTGTAGCAAGGCAAGAGCACCGCAATGCGTGGTTGCTGCTTCGCGGCCATCAATCCCCCGGACCTCGTTCGGCAGAAACTGAGAAGCCCTGCCCTTCCCCTACGCTGTGTAGTGAGAAAGGCAGGGCCTCTACAAGTTCAGTACGAAGAAGTGATTACTTCGCCTTCTTGGCCGGCGCCTTCTTCGCTGCGGGCTTCTTTGCCTCGGCCGTCGCGGCCGGCTTTGCGGCTGCCGCTTCCTTCACCGGCTTGGCCGGTTTGGGCTTCGCGGGCTTGTCTTCCTCGACCGCGCCCTGGGCGGGCTTCTCGGCCTTGGCGGCGGCTTCGGCCTTGGGCTTTGCGGCCTTCTTGCTCTTCGAAGCCTTGGCGTCCGGCAGGTCATGGCCGCAACCCGGGCCATGGACGTGGCCTTCCTCAGCCTCGAGATCGGCCTCGAGCTCGGCTCGGGTCGCGGTTCGGTCGGTCACGTCCGCCTTCGAGAACAGGAAGTCGACGACCTTGTCCTCGTAGAGCGGCGCGCGCAGCTGGGCCGCGGCCATCGGCTCCTGCTGGACGTACTGGATGAAACGGTCGCGGTCCTTGCCCTGGTACTGGCCAGCAGCCTGGCCGATCAGCTGGTTCATCTCGCGCTGGCTGACCTCGACGCCATTTGCGGCACCGATGTCGGAAAGCAGCAGGCCGAGGCGAACGCGCCGCTCGGCAATTTTGCGATATTCGTCGGACTCGCTCTCCAGCTCGGCAAGAGCCGCCTTCGGGTCGGGCTCATGGCTCGCCTCGTGGCGAAGCTGGTGCATGATGTTCTCGAACTCCGCCTCGACCATCGACACCGGCACCTCGAACGAGTGACGAGCGGCCAGCTCGTCGAGCAGGCGGCGCTTCATGTGGGTGCGGGTCAGACCGTTGAGCTCCTGTTCCTGCTGGTCGCGCAGGATTCCCTTGAGCTGATCGAGATCCTTGAGGCCGAGCGTCTTGGCGAACTCGTCGTCGAGCTTGGTCTCGCCGGCAGTCTTCACGGCCTTGACCGTCACGTCGAAGCTGGCCGCCTTGCCCTTCAGATTCTCGACCGGATAGTCGTCCGGAAACGTCACCTTGACCTCACGCTTGTCACCGACCTTGGTGCCGACGAGCTGGTCCTCAAAGCCCGGAATCAGTTGGCCCGCACCGATCTCGACCTGCATGTCCGTGCCGGTACCGCCGTCAAACGCTTCGCCGCCGACGCTTCCTGCAAAGTCCATGACCACCGCGTCGCCTTTGGTGGCTGCGTGGCCCTTCTTGGCGTCGGTGAAGCTCTTGTTCGAGCTTGCGAGCCGCTGAAGCTGCTCGTCGATGGCTCCTTCGTCGACTTCAACCGTCAGTCGCTCGAGCTTGATGGCGTCGATCTTGGGCGTCGGGACGTCTGGAAGAGCCTCGAGGCGAACCGTGACCTGCGCATCGTCACCCGGCTTGTAATTCTCTTCGAGCGCGACCTGCGGTTGCATTGCCGGGCGCAGCTTCTGCTCCTGGAGGAGCTGCTGCACGCTCGCCTGAACGGCGTTGTTCAGGGCATCCTGCTGCAGCGCCTCGCCGTGCATCTTGCGGATCAGGTTCGGCGGAACCTTGCCTGGGCGGAAGCCGGGCATCCGAACCTGCGGAGCGATGCGCTTGATCTCCTGATCCACCCGGGCATCGATATCCTCTGCCGGAATGGTCAGCATGAATGCCCGCTTCAGGCCTTCGTTTTCCGTCTCAACCGTCTTGATCACTTTTCAATCCCGTCAAAAAATCGTGATGTCCCACCTCGCAGCGGTGCTGCTCATGAGACGCCATGCTCGTCTGTCCCCCAGACAGACTTCGCGTGGCGTTGGTGCGCGCGGAGGGAGTCGAACCCCCACGTCTTGCGACACTGGAACCTAAATCCAGCGCGTCTACCAATTCCGCCACGCGCGCGCGGACAAGGAGCGGCGCTATAGCAAGTAAAAGCGCAGGGGCAACCGCTTAAGGCTCAATCGCGTTGGAAGGTCCGAAAGGACTCATAATGGCTCAGAACCCGCCCGAAACCCCTGCACCGCAGCCGCCGGCCGAACCGTCCCGGCCGGGACAGCCAACGCCTCCTCCCCAGGAAACGCCGCCCATCGCGCCTCCGATCGACGTGCCGGCGCCGGGCACCACCCCATCGCCAGGGCCTACCTCCCCGGTCGGCTAGGAGCGAATTCGAGCGCTGCTGGCGATAGCCTCGAAGTCGGGAAGCGCACTCGCGTAATAGTGAGATCGCGTCGCGTCGTAGAGCAGAAGGTAGAGGCGGCCGTCGATCACCGCGCCGACGGCCCTGCCCTTTCGCCACAGTTCGTCGCTGTCGAGATGCTCAAAATCGAACTGGAAGCCTGGGTAGCCCATGAACTGCCTGGGCTCGAGACTCAGCGTCTTGAACTCCACCGCGCCGCCACGGACGCGATAAGCCGACTCCAGCAAAGCCGCGAGCTCGGGCGCGGTCATGTCCGAGCGGAACTTTGGAACTTGCCGGTCGTCGCTCTTGCGCTGCCGGACGAGATACTCGCCCGCGGGCAGCCCAGAGACGAACGTAATGCCGTCGAGATAGGGCCCGTTGAGCGTCCAGTCCTCGACCCACCGAACGCTGTCAAAGAAGAAGAAGCGTCTCTGCCTGTTCCACGGACGCGGCGGCGTCACTTCCAGGCCGCCATTGCCGACCTTCGTCGGCTTGGCGCGCACCAACTGATAGATGCCGAGATCGGGTGTTCCGCCGACCGAGCTGCAGGCCGCGAGAGGGAGCATGGCAGCGACGAGAGCCAGTTTGAAATTGCGCATGCTAGTCGCCCCTCACGAAGCCATTTGCCGAATGAACGGCGCATCGGGCGCGCCCGGCTTCATCTTCAGATATTTGCCGAGCGCGGCCTTACCCTCGCTGCTCCGGCCTTCCTTGATCAGCGACAGTCCATGCCAGCGCCATGCGTCTGCCGGCGCATCGGGATAAGCGACCGCGACCGCGTAGCTCTGCGCAGCTCGCGCATCGTCGCCGGCGCGGTTGCGAAGCCGCCAGACCTCACCCTCATAATAGCGCAGCAGCCCATTCCAGCCGTCCTGCGCTAGCGTATTGAGCAAATACTGGCTGGCACCGGGATCATTCAGCTTGACCTGGTCTTCCAGAAGCATGGAGCGAATGGTTTCGATCTTCGAGAGATAGCGAGCCTTGCCGGTGTCGTAGGCGCGGCCAGGAACGGTCACTTCCTGCGCTGAGATCTTCAGGTCGGCCAACCGCGAGCCTTCCGACGGGTGAGTGTCGAACAGGCTTCCGCGGCGGCGATGCTTGCGCCGGTAGGCGGCGCTAGCATCCATCTCGCCGATCAGTTGCTCCCAGACATTCGCCATTTCGATCGGCGGATAACTGGCCTGGGCAATCAGCCTTGCGCCCATCGCATCCGCCTCGGCTTCCATCGCGCGGCTGTAGGCGAACAGCGAAAGCAGGGTTCCGAGCTGGGCGAGCTGGACATAGTCGCCGAGGTAGACGCCGGCGCCTGCGCCGGCGACACCCGCGGCCATTGCCCCTATCGCGAAGATATCGCTCTTCCGCTTCTGGTCCCGCCACGAGCGGATCATGTGGCGGCGGAGGAAGTGGCCGGATTCGTGTGCGATCACTCCTGCAAGCTGCGCTTCGTTCCGCATCCGCAGAAGCAGCCCGGTGAAGACCACCGCGAAGCCCGACGGAAACATCATCGCGTTGAAATCCGGGATGTGCGCCAGATAGATGCGCATGTCCTTCGCTGCCGGCCCGCCGACCTGGCCGATGATGCCCTGGAGGTAGGAGGTAAGCTCCGGATCCTTGATCAGCAGGTTGGAGCCAGAGATTTCCTCCTCGGCCCGGTCCATCAACTGCCAAAGGCCGATCTCGTCAGTCTCCGTAGGCTTGAAGCCCGGGCCGATCAGCGGGACCATGTCCGCTGGCCTGACTCGAGCCTGCGCAATGCCCGTCGCCAGCGACGCGGCGAGCGCGCCGCCTCCCGCAAGAAGCGAGCGGCGGCCGATTTCCACGCAGCGCATGCACATCAGTGCTTCTCCGCCGACTGGGTCCGCGCATCGCGTACTTCGCTGCCCGGCTTCATTCGGCCAAGGAGCCGCTCCACCATTTGGGCGGCCCCTTGGCTCGAGCGAATGTCGCCAAAGCTGACTCCGGGAAGCTGGCTTCCGGTCTGCAGCACGTTGAACCAGACCACTTCGCCCGTCCGCAGGTCTACGAGTGAGGCATAGGCGAATTGATTGCTTCCACCGCTTGGCGCGCAGAAGCCTATGAAACAGCCGGCAACGCCAAGGACCTGCAACGCCGTGCGGCCGGTCGAGGCGATATTGTCCTCCGCATAGAGGAACAGCGCATAATCATAGCCGGTGCGCCGTCCGAGCGAGACCGCATCCTCCCCGAGTGTGTACTCCAGCCCTTTCCCGCGCTTCGTCGGCAGGGCGTAGCCAGAATATTTGTGAAGGGCGATCGAGTTTCCGACCGCATAATGAAGGCGTTCGAGATCGGCGATCTCTTCGGCACTGACGTTGGGAAGTTCGTTGCGGCGGGCGAGCACGAGAACCTTGCCGCCATGGCCGGCCTGCTCGGTCCGAAGGGCTTCGATGATGTTGCCGCGCGCCTGTTCGGTCCAGTCCGCACGCGGCTGCGACATCCCTCCGGTCGTGAGCGAATTCACCGCGACGTCAGGGCGCATCACCAACAGGCGATAATCACCCTTCGGCGGCGTGAACTGCACGTCCGCATATTGCCGTGACTGAACGCACCCAGACGCCGTCGCGCTGATTGCCAGCGCGATGGCCAACCCGACCTTCCGCATTCCAAACTCCCCCGGTGAACGCGTGGCATCACCTTATGCGGAAGACCTGCCTACCATTTCCTGAACGGCAGATGAAAATCTTGGAAAACTCTAACGAATTGAATGCACTAGCAACTTGCACCCTCGATTTTGAGGCAGGTCCCGTCGGCTGCTTTGGGGTCGACCCTCAAGCCCAGTACAGAAGCAAGGGTCGGCATGATGTCGACCGTATCGATCGCCATCTCGCTTGATGAGCGCCCCATGCCCGAGCGCCAGAAGAGAATCGGAACCCGGCGATCGTAATCCCAGGCGCTTCCATGCGTTGCCGCGTACCGGCTCGTTTCCGAGAT
>DASSFK010000433.1:0-12196 GCA_035694565.1 Sphingomicrobium sp. | reverse complement strand
AAGTACGGAGGGGTTCACGGAGGTGAAACGTTCGACGTGCGACATGGCTTCAATCTAGGGATCGCTGAGCATTCCACAAGGCGTCTAGGCAAGGCGGGTAGGCGCTGCTAGAGGCGCCTCCGCCCAGCCGGCATCGTCCGGTCAGCGCCTTCATGAAATGCGGAGAGGTGGCTGAGTGGTCGAAAGCACCGCACTCGAAATGCGGCGTACGGGCAACCGTACCGTGGGTTCGAATCCCACCCTCTCCGCCACGCTTGGGCAGATGGTCACCATCCGCGAGGATGGTCGCGAGCGCCGCGTCTCGGCAGCAGAGGCACTCCTGCTTCGGCTGACGAAGAAAGGACCTCAGGGCGGTAGCGCCTCCGCTCGAGCGTCGTTGGCTGCGATCGAAATCGCAAGAGCTATGCACTCGGCTGAGCAACCGATCGCCGTACGGATCGTGTGGAAATGCGTCAGTCCGATTGTCGAGGCCGCAATAGCGCGTTTGGGAGGCCGAGGCCTCTACGTGGAAGACCACAGAACGGTCGTTGAGAGTACGCGGCACCCGGACAAAGTTAGATGGCCTGATTGGTGGGAGGTTAGGTCTTGAAGGCCCTCCTCAAGGCCATCTGAGAAGCGACCAGCATGATCGAGCGGATCAGTTTGGCAGCAGCGCGGCGCATTGCGCTTGCCGCGCAGGGGTTCGGGAGGAGGCGGCCGTCAGGGCCCGGTCGGGCTCACATTCGTGGCGTGTTGGACAGTGTGCAACTGTACCAGATCGACAGCGTCAACGTGCTCACCCGCGCGCACTACCTGCCGGCCTATTCGCGTCTGGGCACCTATGATCGAACCGACTTGGATCGGGTCGCCTGGGGACCAAAACGCGAGCGGCGCTTATTCGAATACTGGGCTCACGAGGCCTCACTTCTGCCCTTCGATCTGCACCCGTTGCTGCGCTGGCGCATGGCGCTTGCAGATCGAGGAGATGCCGGCTGGAGCCGCATGCGCGTTTACGCAAACGAACGCAGGGCCGAAGCTATGGCGCTGCTCGGCCGCATTCGTGTCGATGGCCCATCGGCAGCATCGGACCTCGAAGAGCACAAGGGCCAAAGCGGCTGGTGGGAGTGGAGTGACGCCAAGCGCACACTCGAATGGCTATTCTGGGCCGGCCACATCTCCACATCCTCCCGCCGGGGCAGTTTCGAGCGCGTTTATGATCTCACGGAACGGGTCATCCCGGCCGATGTGCTGGCGCAACCCACACCCGCCGACGCAGACGCGCATCGTGGCCTGATCGAACGCGCTGCAGCAGCGCACGGAATCGCGACCGCTGGGGACCTCCGGGACTATTTCCGCCAGTCACCCGAGCAGGCCGCCGTCGCAATACAGGAACTGGTGGAGGAAGGCGTTCTGGTCCCGGTCGAAGTTCCCGGTTGGCGACATGCCTGGCTGCATCACGATGCGCGACGTCCTCGCAAGATCGGCGCACAGGCCCTTCTCGTGCCATTTGATCCGCTGATCTGGACCCGGGATCGTGCCGAGCGCCTATTCGGGTTCCGGTATCGGATCGAGATCTACGTTCCGGCCGAGAAGCGGCAACACGGCTATTACGTGCTGCCATTTCTGCTCGGCGATCGCCTTGTTGCGCGGGTCGACCTGAAGGCTGACCGACACGCATCGTACCTGCTCGTCCGATCAATCCATCTCGAGGCCAATGCTCCCGATCACACCCTTGAAGCCCTGCAAGTCGAACTCAAGAGCACGGCAGATTGGCTAGGCCTTGCTGACGTGGCGAAGCTAGATTCCTCGCCGCACTGAGCCGAAGCTGCTTTCGACCCCAAGCTGCCAATTAGCGCGACCAGGCCTTCGGCTGGAGTTTGAGAGGCTTCGGCGGGGATCAGTGGCGATCCCGTCCGAGCGCCGCTCCGGTAAACCATCGACTCGCGGGCCGCCCGCACCTGCGTCCAGGCGGTTGTCGCGCAATCCGCGCTTGCGTTTGGATTAACTAACGTGAGTGCGCCGCAAGAATAGCATTTCAGTAATAGGCAATATCGAAAGCTAGTCAGTAGTCGTTTTAGCGAGTATACAGCGCTCCGCCGAATCGACCTGATCACGCATCCGCGTGAAAGGAGGCGGCAACTCACCAAACAACTATCGCGGATTTGCCAGATTACTTCGGCTTTGTCGGCGTAATTTGATTGTGGGAACGGCTTCAGGGCTTTTGGAGCCTATCACTGCTCTTTCCAGCTGATCGACGATAGCGGTCTTTGGGTCGCCTGCTTCTCGCGGAGAGGAGTTGGTTATGGCGAACGCGAAGAAGCCTGGTGAGGGTGCGCCGCAGGACATCCAGCTCAAGGTCGAATTCGAAGGCCAGCCTGAGGCGGGACTCGATGTGTCCGCGTATCTGTTCGACACGCAGGGGAAACTGATCGCAAGCGCCCCCGTCGTTAAGGGCGCCGCGAAGCTCCGGCTCGAACGCATGCCGCGTCGGTCCCGCTTGCTGATTGGCCCGAAGTTGGCAAAGGAACGCGCGCCAACCGTAGCGATGCTTGAACGGCTTAACGCGTATGCGCCGCCATGGCGCTTCGAGCCCAGCCGCGCGGTATACGAGCTGCCGCCGATCCCGGACTTCCTGTGGCCGCATTGGCCGCTCTGCCGCTGCCGCGTGCGCGGACGAGTCGTCAAGCGTGTGGTTTCGCCCGGCGGCGTCGTCGTCGAGGCGCCGGTATGCAACGCGCGCGTCCATATCTGCGAGGTCGACCGGCTGTGGTGGATCATCGAGCGCATCCCCGACGACATCATCCGGAGGATCAGGGACGATCTGCTCGTAGCGATCCGCAAGCCGTTCCCGTGGCCGCCCGAACCAGATCCGTTCAACAGGATCGACGATCTGATTGATATCTCGCCCGAGACCCAGCGCATTCGCAACAGGGCATCGGCCGCACAATTGTTCGGCGGTTCAAGACACGAGGAAGTCGCTCTGAACCCCCAGCCGTTGCCGCCGGTAGAGACCTTGGCGCTGGTGCACGGCTCCGGCGGCGATGCCGGACCATTGCAGCTTGCGGCCGAGACGAAGCTCGCGCTCGCTTCGCGTTCAACGCAGGTCGTCCGCCAGGCGCTGCTCGACAATCTGGCGCTGCTCCGGCCGTGGATCTGCAGCTGGGAGTGGCTGCACCCGTGGTTCTACCGCTGTGACGAGCTCCGCATAGTAACCACCGATGAGGACGGCCGTTTCGATACCTACATCCGGTACCCCTGCATCGGCGACAAGCCGGACCTCTACTTCTGGGTCGAATATTCGATCGGAGGCATATGGACGACGGTCTATCACCCGCCGATCCCGTGCAATGTCTGGTGGAACTACGCGTGCGGCACTGAGGTAATGATCCGCGTCACCGACCCGCGCGTTTCAGGCTGCGGGACCATTGTCGATGTCCCCGGCAAGGTCGTCATCGTCAAGTCCATCGGCCGCCAAGTCAGCATGGGCGAGATCGGCCGCGACGCAGCACCCGACGATCCTGCAAAGGCGGGAACGGTGAAACCCGGCTGGCCGCATGCGACACGCGAATCGCCGTTCGGCGGAGTCCTCGAACCGCGAGTCGATTTCGGCAGCGGTCTCGTGCCTGCCGGAATCACTCATTACCGCTGGTCAAAGAGGACGCTCGGAAGCACCGACGAGAACGATTGGGACCCGCTCCCCACCGACGTCCACCGCCACTATCGCGAATTCCTCGCCGCGCCCGGAGATCCGCCCACCTACAAGTCGGTGCTCGTCGGACCGGACCCGGCCTTCGTTGGAGAGTACTTATTTCTAATCGAGCCTGTCTTGCCGGCGGGCGGGGAAGACTGGGAAAGTCTTGACGATCATTACGACCATGCCAGCGCTTACTGGAACACCGCCGGTCCCGATCTGGGCAAGTATGAGCTGAAGCTTGAACTGTTCAGGAACGTCGGAGGCACGATGACTCGAGTCAACCTCACCGCCGATGGCGTCACACTGCATCAGGTCGTCGACCCAGCGCCGCTGATCGAGGGCGCTTACGTGACCGCTCCCGCGCCGCCCGATCGACAATTGCACGCCGCCGGCAACCTCGTCGGCTTCCGGCTGGTGCTGCACGTCGACAATCGTGACTGTTCGGGAACGATCGAACCGGTGACAGTCGCGCCCGGCGCCAACGACACCAAGTGCGGTTTCCAGGAATATACGCCCGCCTCGCTGGCGACCGTCTCGTTCCGCGCAGCGCACCCGGCGAACTTTGCCTACTTCGATTTCGATGTTGTGCGCGTCGCGACAGTCTTGCCGTCGGCAAGTGCGTCCGGCCTCGTCGATGAGGGCATGGTGAATGGATTCAGCCGCAGCGGTGACTTGTTCTCCAAAGCCGTGCCTGTCTCGACGATGTTTAACGAGGGCCTGCCGCTGGGAGAGACGCCGTGCATCCGCGCGGCGTTCGGCGAGGCGCTTCACGTGTATGCGCTCGCGACCAACGGCTACGACCGGCTGAGCAGCTACGACGCGCCTAAGACAGTGCTTGGTGAAATCGCGCTGAGGGCCTTTGCGCTTACACCCGCCTGAGGGAGCAGAGACATGGCGTTTACCGACAATTGCGACATCTTCGCGTCATTTCATGAGGACGGCTTCAACGCGATCCTGAGGCACATCCGTCTGCAGCGGCCGTCGTTGTTCAATTATGCGTCGCTAGGCATCTTCGCCCATCCCTCGCTACTTTGCCGCAAGATCGACGCGCACCCCGTCGTCGCGCTGCGCTTCAATCCGTTGATGACACGGATCGATCCGCTGCCGATCCCCGGAACGGCATTCGCGATGGAGCTCGCCGTTCAGATTGTTGACGCGAAGATCGACTTCCACCCGGGTAACCAGTTCGCGCTGCCGCCCGAGCTAGCGCCGCTCGGCGGGCAGCGGTTTGCCATCGGATTGAAGGTCTGCATCGGTCTTGGCTGCCCGCGCGACATGCCGCTCGACAAGTTCATCGAGCCACCCCAGGACCGCCCGAAAAAAGGCCGCAACGACGACCGTCGGCCCGATCCGCCGCAACCGCTTCCGACGCGAAGCCTGATCTGCTTCTGTCTCGATGTGTTCGCCATCGGCGGGGTCGGCATCCGCTTCTACAACGGCAGGCCCTATCTTGAGCCGTTCCTCGACCGGGTCGAGATTGTCGACATCCGTCCTGACGAGCTTGAATCGGCGCTCGAATGCTATCTTGAGCTCCTGCTCAAGCTGGGCTTGCTCCCTAAGCTCCGCATCCTGCTCGAACGCGCTCCGCTCGAGATCATCAAAAATGTCGTCAGCCTTGTCGTCAAGCCCACGCCGACCTCCGGCGCCGTCCCGAACAATCCGGCGATCGAGCAAGACCAGCTGAAGGCGTTCATCGATCTGGAGGTGATCTGACATGCCAAATCTGACCATCGCCGCGTCGGAAGACAGCTTTAAACGGATGTTCAACGCCATCCGCGACAACTTCAGCTTTGCCGATGCCGACAGCATCGACTTCGGGCCGTTCACCGCCGGCTATGACATCGCGTTCCATCTCGAAAACGGCGACGTTGACCTGCGCGCGGACAACACCGTCAAGATTGATGAACTCGACATCAAATGGGACAAGCTCGACCTGTCACTTGGGATCGACATTCCACGCAAGTGTATTGGCGGCTGGTGCATAATTCCGAGCCCGTTCGGCTGCATTCTGCGGTTCCCGCGCATCTGCCTCTTTGACGATGATCCCGATATAGAAGTGACGCTTCCGCTCGGCGGGATCACTTCGGAGGTGTCGCTGACCGGTCGCCTGGTGATGCGCCATTTCGACAATCCGGCGCGTCCGCCCGGAATGCATGCCTGGGACGCTCAAGATGCTGCGCCGTCGCTGGCGAGTGAATGGCGATTGTTCATCGACGACCCGGTTGTCGATATCGACCCGATCGACATTGCCGATACCGTCGGAGACCTCCTCGAAGCGGCGGTCAACGCCGCGATCGACAATTTGCTGTTTTTCCTGCCCGGGTGGGCGCGCGACATTGCCAAGGCCATCCTCGGCCCGGTCATCGATCTCATTAGGGCGATCCTCGATCTTCCCGACGATATTCAGGAGTGGATTTCGGACCTGCTCAATGTGAGCTTTGGACTGCTCGACATCATCGCGCAGTTCATTATCGACTATTTCGGCGACAAGACGCCGCTCGCGACGATCGAGGATCCGTACCCGCTGCTGCCGGCAACGACGAACCCTAACAATTTCGGCCCGTCCATGCTGATTCCGGTGAAGGTGCCGATCCGCCGGCTCGCGGTCTTCAACACCGACGTCGAGATGGTCCTCGAAGCAGATATAGGGTGACGCCATGAAAGCCAGGCTCAATCGGCAATTGTTCGAGGAGACCATCTTCGACAGCGGCGCGCTCGGTCTTACCACGAGCGTCGTGCATCAATTCGCGGAACCCGGCGTCTATGCGGCGTCGGTGCGCCGGATCGGCGTGCACGTCGGGGTCTTCGAATTCGAGGTGCGCGGCGACGCGACCGAGATGCAGCTTGATATCAATCTTGCCGCGGTGGATCGTGGCGAGCGAGAGAATGATTGCGACTGCGGACCCCAACGCGGTCTGCCGGTGGTGTCGCCAAAGGGCTATGTGCTGTTTCACGCGACGTCCGGCGGAGGTTGGTCGGTGCATGTCGGCGAAGGCAAGAAGAAGGCCTTTGACAGTGAGCGCCTGACCGCCGGCGACATGTTTGCGCTGACGCTTTTAGAGCCCACGAAGTACAGGATGGAAAACGCGCTTGGCGGCGCCAAGGGAACGATCGACGTCAGCTTTTCGCCGGCCGATGCCAAGCGCCTGAGCTCGCTTCAGCCGGTCATCGTTACATTGAAGAGCGGTTTCGCACCGGAAGCGTTAAAGCTCGTCGCAACACAAGGCCTCGTGTTCCGCGTTGAGGCGGAGGCGCGGATCGTAATTTCGCGTCACGGTCGCCGAGATCCCGAGCCGGCGCGCGGTCCATTTCATGTTCAAAGGCCGCGGATTGCTGAACCCAGGGCGAAAAAGGCGGCGCGCTGACATCAAAGGCGCTGTGAAGGGGTTTGTCAGAGCAAATGCGCCATCTGGTAAGGAGGCAACGGTCAAAGCCATGCGTCCGCCATTCGGAGAAAAG
The DNA here is from genome assembly GCA_035694565.1 of Sphingomicrobium sp. Lineage (GTDB taxonomy): Bacteria > Pseudomonadota > Alphaproteobacteria > Sphingomonadales > Sphingomonadaceae > Sphingomicrobium. The sequence goes on along the minus strand of DASSFK010000433.1, from coordinate 5,064 downwards.
TAGGCGTTAGTCTGACAGCACCGCCACAGGCTGATCCAAGTCTCTCGACGGCTGGTCCGCCATCGTCTTTGCACACCACCAGACGGACGGTGCCCAAAATTCGTTGAGGATCCTCGCTACGCGTCGATGCGTTTGCCTCGGGTCTCAGGCAGGAGCAGCGCTCCGACGATCACCGTGGCCGCCGCGACGATAACCGGGTACCAAAGCCCCGAGTAAATGTTGCCCGTCGCGGCGACGATCGCGAAGGCGATCGTCGGGAGGAATCCACCGAACCATCCGTTGCCGATATGGTATGGCAGCGACATCGATGTGTAGCGGATGCGCGCAGGGAAAAGCTCCACAAGCATCGCGGCAATCGGCCCGTAGACCATGGTAACGTAGATCACGAGCAGGGTGAGGATCGCGATGGTCAGCGGCCGATCGATGTCGGCCGTATTCGCCTTCTCGGGATAACCCGCTTCGGCCAACCCGGCCTTTAGCGCTGCTTGGAAGCTGGCCTTGTCCCTCGCTTCAATCTTCCGCTCGCCGATCGACACCTCACCATTGCCGTAGAAATCCTGCGCATAGGGCACGCCGGCTTTTGCAAGGTATGACTTCGCAATATCGCATCCAGTCTTGTCGAACGCCTTCTTTCCGATCGGATCGAACTGCACGGAGCACGTCTCTGGAGAGGCGTACACTGTGACGGGCGCTCGGACCTGAGCCTCATAAAGTGCCGGGTTCACCGCTTTCGACAGTGCATCGAAAAGCGGGAAGTAAGTCACGGCAGCGATCAGGCAGCCGGCGAGGATGATCTTCTTGCGGCCTATGCGATCGGACAGCCACCCGAAGACAAGGAAGAACGGCGTTCCGATGGCCAAAGCAATGGCGATCAGGATGTTCGCCGTTGCCCCTTCCACCCTCATGATCTTCTCCAGGAAGAAGAGGGCGTAGAACTGGCCAGTGTACCAGACCACCGCCTGACCGGCGACCGCGCCGAACAATGCGATCAGCACCAGCTTCAGGTTCGGCCATGTCGCGAACGCTTCGGTCAGCGGAGCGCGAGAGGTCGTGCCTTCGGCCTTCATCTGGCGGAAGACGGGGCTCTCTTCGAGCTGGAGCCGGATCCAAAGCGATACCGCCAGCAGAACGATCGAAATCAAGAACGGCAGACGCCAGCCCCAGGCGGCAAAGGCCTCTTCACCCAGGATCGTGCGCGTTGCGATGACGATTAGAAGAGCCGCGAAAAGACCGAGGGTCGCGGTCGTCTGGATGAAGCTGGTGTGCAGGCCGCGGCGTCCGTCGGGCGCATGCTCCGCGACATAGGTGGCCGCCCCGCCATACTCCCCGCCGAGCGCCAGGCCCTGCAGAAGCCGCAGGCTCACCAGAAGGACGGGTGCCGCAACTCCGATACTCGCGTAGCTGGGTAGCAAGCCGACAAGGAACGTCGAGAGACCCATGATCGCCATGGTCACTAGAAAGGTGTTCTTTCGGCCGACAAGATCGCCAATTCGGCCGAAGAAAATTGCGCCGAATGGCCGTACGGCGAAGCCCGCAGCGAAGGCCGCGAGAGCAAGGATGAAGCCGGTGGTTTCGTTTACTCCGGAGAAGAATTGCGCCGACAGCACCGTGGCGAGAAGGCCGTAGAGGTAGAAGTCATACCATTCGAAAACGGTGCCGAGTGACGATGCCGCAATGACGAGCGTTGATCGCTGGCGTTCGGCTTTCGCAGCGCCAGATGCAGTGGTTGCAGCTGTACTCAATGCCCCCTCCGACGAAATCAAGCTGGGTGCATAATTGTCCGGAGCGTCATGGTCCGCAATGGCCGTCCGGCCATCGCCCCGTTGACCCAATGGAAGGGCGGCGGTTGAAAGCCCGACTCTCTAACGACAGCTGGTTCGCGAGGCTTCATCGTCGATCGAACCATTGCCCTTCGACCCTATCCCGCATGAAGCCGTTCCGCGACGCAATATACGCGTCTCTCAAGGACAAGTCCGACGTCTGGGAGTATCCGACGCCGTAAGGCTACGACGTCGGATAGTTGATAGGACCCGCGCAGTCGGAATGGATCAAAAGCGCTCGCCCACCATTTCCTCGCTCTTGACCCAAAGCGCCCGCGCGCGGTCCGGATCGAGTGCGTAGGGCCGGACTCCCTCCGAGATGGCATCCATCGGAGCGTCGGTAACCAGTGTCGTGACGTGACAGTTCTCGCAGTAACGGCCTCCGACTTCATCGGCGTCAGCAATGACTCCAGCCCAGAGAGACGTGGCCGCGCCCTGTGGGATCGTCTTCCACTGGAAGCCGGCCTTCACCGCGTCCTGGAATTCGCCAACAAGTGCGTTGATCTGCTCCTCGGTCTGATAGCGGCCGAGATCGGTCAGGATCCCGCCCGGGTGAACAGAGGTTGCGCGAACGCCGCGTTCCTTGTGACGGCGGTCGAACTCGACCGCGAACAGGACATTGGCGGTCTTTGAGCGGCCGTAAGCCACATAGGGGTCGTAAGGTGTGCGCTCGAAATCGGGATCGGCGAGGTCGACGTCCGCGAAGCGGTGGCCTGACGACGCTAGGCATACGACACGGCCGCCCTCGCGGATAAGCGGCGCGACCCGATTGACCAGCACGAAGTGGCCAAGGTGATTCGTCCCGAACTGACGCTCAAACCCATCCACCGTATGCTCGAACGGCGTCGCCATCACGCCGGCATTGGCGATCAAAAGGTCGAAAGGGCGGCCGTCTTCGTTCAGTTTGTCCGCGGCCGCTCGAACGCTCTTGAGATCGGCGAGATCAACTTCAACCAGTTCGACGCCGCTCGCTCCGACTTCGCGCAAGGCGTGGGCGGCTTTTTCGAGGTCACGGGCCGTTCCGACGACCTCGGCACCGTGAGCAGCAAGCGCACGTGCAGTTTCCACACCGAGACCGGCGGAGACTCCGGTCACGAGGGCGCGCTTGCCGTCGAGATTGATACCGGCGAGCACTTCATCAGTCGTGAACATATATCCAAGGGGGGCATTCATGAGATCAACTCCAGTAGATTTTCGTGGATGCACGGCCTCCTTCGCAGCCGCACAGCTTGCGGACCGACGCGCGAATCATTAGAACCGGAGGACGCCTCCGATTAAATACGGAGGCTCCCTCCGTTTATCAAGAAGAAAAATTGATGGCCACCGAGGCGAACCCCATTGGCAGGAAACCGCGGGCCGATGCGGAGCGAAATCGCTTGAAACTGTTGGCCGCCGCGCGCGCCGCCTTCACTGCGCAAGGCGAACTGGTGAGCATGGAAGAGGTCGCTCGATCCGCCGGCGTGGGCATCGGCACGCTTTACCGGCATTTCCCAAATCGCAACGATCTGGTCGTTGAGGTCTACCGGAATGAAATGGCGCGGCTGTTGGAAGCGGCGCGAAACCTTTCGGGGACGGACGAACCGCTCGAAGCCCTAAGGCTTTGGTTGTTGCTGTTCGTCGATCACCTGGCCGACAACATCATTCTGGCGGATGCGCTCCAGGCGCTGGTCGGCGACAAAGCGAAGGATGACGCCGCGGCCACCGAGCAGCTGAGTGAAGCGTTGGATCTCCTGGTCGCGCGACCCGTCTCAAATGGCGAAATTCCGGATCCCGGTATCGATCCGCTCGACCTTCTGCGCACGCTTTATGGCGTCGCAACAGCGACTCCGGGCGTCGAATGGCCAAAGGCAGCCAGGAGAATGGTGGACATCCTGATCAACGGAATGAAAGCGGGCTAGCCCACTTGCAGCCTCAGAACAGCTGTTGCCGGAGGAACTCGAAGGACCGCGTGTTGGCGAGTTCCGCCGCCGCCGCATCATAGTGTGCGCCATTGAGGCGCGAGAAGGCATGATATTGGCCCGGGTAGCTGTAAACGATGGCGTTCGGCTTTCGCGCCAGTGCTTCCTTGATTTCCGCCTGCGCGGCTTTGGAGATGAATTCGTCTTCCTCGGCCAGGTGCATCAGCAGCGGAGCATCAAGGCCACCGACTTCGTCGAGATATTTCTCGGTCTCGCCACCATGGAAAGCGACGCCTGCATCCGCTCCGTATCTCGCGGCCGTCAGGAACACCATCAGCCCGCCGAAGCAATAGCCCAGCAGTCCGACTTTCCCGGTGCAATCAGGAAGTTCGGCAACGACGGCGGCCGCATCCCTTACGTCCTTGGCGCCGGCGTCGCGGTCATATTCCTGATACAGGCGGACCGCGTGCTGCCAGTCCGCGTCGGAGCTCGCGTCGAGCTCGATCCCTGGCTCCTGACGCCAGTATAGGTCGGGCGCGACGGCAAGGAAGCCTTGTCCGGCAAGATCGTCGCAATGCGCGCGGATATCGGCGTTCACTCCGAAGACTTCCTGGAGGACGACGACTGCAGGCGCGGGCAACCGGCTTGGCTTGGCAATGTAGGCGCCAAAGGAGCCGTCCCGGCCCTTGACGGTGATCTGGTCATTCATGTGTTTCGCTCTCCTAGGCGGCGACGAGTGGGACCGCCGGTTCCTCTTCGACAATCGACTGTTGAACGGCCTCGCGGGCCGAGATTCGGTCGAACAAATCAGCCAGCGCGGCTGGAGGCTCGATGTCGTGGTTCCTCGCCCAGCGCAGCATCACGAAAAGATAGGCGTCGGCTACGCTGAGGCGGTCGCCGAACAGATATGGGCCGCGCATGCGGTTCGCGATGATGTTCATCCGTTTCTGGACGGCCAATTTCGCGGCGGCGCGGTCGGCTTCGCTCGAATCGTGAAAATAGGGCTTGAAGGCGATGTGCAGTTCCGTCGAAAGGAAGGAGAGCATCTCGATCAGCTTCGTTCGCGCCATCGGCCCCTCCGCTCCAAGTTGCTGAGCGCGCTCAGCCAGGAGCGAGAGGATCGCAACGTTTTCGGTGACCGGCCCGCCATCATCGAGAATGAGCAAGGGCACGCAACCGGCTGGATTGAGCGCGGTGAAATCCATGCCGTTCTCGGTCCGTTGCGCCTTGAGGTCGACCTTTTCGAATTCCGCGGGGAAGCCCGCTTCGCGAAGCGTGATGTGCGTCGCGAGGCTGCAGGCCCCAGGGGAATAGTAAAGCTTCATCCTTCATTCTCCTCGTGCAGC
>DASSFK010000432.1:0-2093 GCA_035694565.1 Sphingomicrobium sp. | reverse complement strand
GGCCAGAGCCGGATCTTCTTCACCATCGCCCGCGACGGGCTGCTGCCCAGCAGCCTGGCCCGAGTTTCAAGTCGAGGGACGCCGGTGCGGATCACCATCTTCACCGCCATCGTCACGTCGATCTTCGCCGGACTCATTCCGTTGGCTTCCATTGCGGCCCTGGCGAATGCCGGAACTCTGGCGGCCTTCGTCGCGGTGTGCGCTGCGATGCTGGTTCTTCGCCGTCGTGAACCCGACCGCGAAAGGAAATTCCGAACGCCCGCAGCAACGCTCGTCGGTACCCTGGGAATCCTTGGCTGCCTTTACCTGTTCATCAGCCTTCCGAACCGGACCCAGCTATTCTTCCTCGGCGCACAGGCGATCGGGATCGTGCTCTACCTCATTTACGGCCATGGTGCCGCTGAGCGCGCCAGATCTTCGAGGGCGGCATAGGTCATGGCAACCGCCGTCGTTTCCGATGCAGCTCCGAGCACAGGGAGGCGCGTTAAGGACATCCTCGGCGGCTCAGCCGGCAACCTCGTCGAATGGTACGACTGGTACGCTTATTCGGCACTGACGATCTACTTCGCGCCGGTTTTCTTTCCGAAGGAAGATGCCACCGCCCAGTTGCTCAGCGCCGCCGCAATCTTCGCCGTCGGGTTTCTGATGCGGCCGATCGGAGCCTGGATGATGGGCATCTATTCCGACCGCCACGGACGCAAGTCAGGCCTGACCTTGTCGGTGGCCTTGATGGCCGGCGGGTCGCTGATGATTGCGGCCGCGCCGACCTATTCGACGGCGGGGTGGATCGCGCCGACGGTCCTGGTTCTCGCTCGAATGCTGCAGGGGCTCTCGGTGGGCGGCGAATATGGCGCCAGCGCCACCTATTTGTCCGAAAAGGCGATGCGCAATCGCCGCGCGTTCTGGGCAAGCTTCCAGTACATCACGCTGATCGGCGGTCAGCTCCTCGCCTTGGCCGTCGTTGTTCTGCTGCAGTCGATCATGCCGGATTCGGAAGTCCAGGAGTGGGGCTGGCGGGTCGCGTTCGGGATTGGCGCAATACTGGCATTCGGCGTCTACTTCCTTCGTGCGCGACTGACGGAAACGGAGTCCTTCGTCAGGCAGGGCTCGGACCGCGCGCGGTCATCGATAATCGACCTCTGGCGCAATCATCCCCGCGAGTTCCTGATCGTCGTTGCGATCAGCGGCGGAGGGTCGGCGGCCTTCTATGCCTACACGACCTACATGCAGAAGTTTCTGGTCAACACGAGCGGCTTCTCGCGGCCAACGGCGACGATGGTCATGACAATCGCGCTCGTGATCTTCATGCTGATCCAACCGTGGTGGGGAATGGCCGCGGATCGGTGGGGGCGGAAGCCGATGCTCTACGTTTTCGGCTTTGGCGGAGCGCTGGTGTCGGTCCCGATCTACAGTGCCATCAGCGTGGCCACCGCTCCGCTAACGGCACTCGCTCTCGTTCTGGTGCCGCTCGTGATCCTTGGATCCTACACGTCCATCAGCGGCCTGATCAAAGCGGAGCTGTTCCCGGCGCATATCCGAACCCTTGGGGTCGCATTGCCATATGCGGTCGGAAATACGCTGTTCGGTGGTACCGCCGAATATGTTGCTCTTTGGTTCAAGCAGGCTGGAGTGGAGAGCGGCTTCTACTGGTATCTGTCGGCGGTCATCGGAATGGCCGCGATCGGCTTCGTGATGCTCCCCGAGACGAAGACGAACAGCCAGATCCTGGAAGACTAGCGCTTGAGATAGCCCTCGAGGTCGGTCCGGATTTCCTCGATCGAGCTCCGGCTCCACTTCTCGTGCCACGGCGAGTCATCGTCAGATTCGTCGGTAAGAAAGCTCGGAACGGTCCAGCTGTGCGGCATGACATCGGGCCGCGCATTGGCGAGGCAGGCGATGTCGAACGGCTGCACGAAGCGGAGGCCAGCCTGGTCGCCGCAGACCCACTGAATGGTTGTGAAGAACTGACCGGCATCCCCGAGATCGAGCATCACTTCGGCGCCCAGCGGATAGTCGACCGCGACGTCGACCAGGGCGCCTCCGGCCGACACGTTGCGCAGGCGGACGGGGTTGCTGTCATGGGCGTAGTGAAT
>DASSFK010000431.1:0-4010 GCA_035694565.1 Sphingomicrobium sp. | reverse complement strand
CGTCCACGCGCTGGCGCTTGCAGCCGTTTAGGCTAAGAAGTCGCTCCGCAAGCGTGAAGGGGAGCCATGGCGCGGCAGCTCGAACATTTCCCGAACCTCGTCACGATGTTCCTCGCTCGTGTGAGCGAGAAGGGCGATGCGCCTTTCCTCTGGGCCAAGCGCGGCGGGGCGTGGCAATCCATCTCGTGGCGCGAGGCGGCGCGGCAGGCCGCCGCTCTTGCCGAAAGCCTGAAGCGGATCGGAGTCGCTCCCGGCGACCGGGTGATGCTGGTCAGCGAAAACCGGCCTGAATGGCTGATCGCCGACCTCGGCATCATGGCCGCGGGCGCGGTGACGGTTCCGGCATATACGACCAACACCGTTCGCGATCACACGCACATTCTCGGCAATTCCGGCGCGAAGGCCGTGATCGTTTCCAGCCAGAAGCTCGCCCGGACCCTCATCCCGGCGGTGCTCTTCAGCTCCGAGTGCCATCACGTGATCGGGATCGAGGACTTTCGCACCGGTCAGGCCCCAGGCACGGTCGACTTCCACCATTGGGCTGACTTGATCGCCGGAGAACCCGACCTCCTGGCACTCAAGCAGAGCGTCGAGACGGTCAACCGTAAGGACCTGGCTTGCATCATCTACACCAGCGGCACCGGCGGAGCGCCGCGCGGCGTGATGCAGCACCACGGCTCGATCCTCGCCAATTTGGAGGGTGCCGCGGACGTCATCTCGACGGACTTCGGATGGGATGACGAAGTGTTCCTGTCCTTTCTTCCGGCAAGCCACGCTTATGAGCATACCGGCGGCCAGCATTTTCCGATCGGGCTCGGTGCGCAGATCTACTACGCCGAAAGCCTCGAGAAATTGGCCGCCAACATCGAGGAAGTCCGTCCGACCATCATGGTCGTGGTGCCGCGGCTGTTCGAAATGCTTCGCGCTCGAATCCTCAAGACGATCGAAGGCAGCGGAGGCGTCTCCAAGTACATGCTGCGCCGAGCGCTATCGATCGGTGCCAAGAAATATGAAGGTCGAAGGAACCCGCTCGACCTGCCGATGGACGGCATCCTCTCGTTGACTTTGCGGAAGAAGGTTCGCGGACGTTTCGGCGGAAGGATGAAGGCGATGGTGTCGGGGGGAGCGCCGCTCAACCCCGAGGTCGGGATGTTCTTCCAGTCGCTCGGCCTGACCTTCCTCCAGGGCTACGGCCAGACGGAGGCGGGGCCGGTCATCAGTTGTAACCGGCCGGCCGCCGGGCTCCGAATGGACAGCGTCGGACCGCCGGTGAAGGGATGCGAAGTGCGTATCGCCGAAGACGGCGAAATCATGGTCCGCGGCGAGCTGGTTATGCATGGCTACTGGCAGAATCCCGACGAGACCAAGCGCGTCCTCGTTGGCGACGGTTGGCTTGCGACAGGCGACGTAGGCCATCTCGACGAGAGGGGCCGAATCGTCATCACCGACCGCAAGAAGGATCTGATCGTCAACGACAAGGGGGACAATGTTTCGCCCCAGCGCGTCGAAGGCATGCTCACGCTTCAGCCGGAAATTGCGCAGGCGATGGTCTACGGTGACCGGCGCCCTTACCTTGTCGCTTTGCTGGTTCCCGAAGCCGAATATGCCGACAGGCCCGACCTCCAGCAGCGGCTTTCAAAAGCCGTCGACAAGGTGAACGCGGATCTCTCCGTGATCGAGCGCGTTCGGCGTTTCATCGTCGCCGACGAACCCTTCACGACCGACAATGAGCAATTGACGCCGTCGCTCAAGATCCGGCGTCACGTGATCAAGAAGGTCTACGGCGAGCGGCTGGACGTCTTCTACGGCCACTGATCAGGTCGGATTGGAATAGGGAATGAAGTCCCCGATCCCGCAGGCTCCAACGATCGTACCCGTCTGATTGTCGCGCACTTCGGCAATGTCGCCGCGGCACAGACCCTGGCCGTTGCTCTTCGTTACCAGCGAATAGAAGCCGCTCGTCAAATTGGAGCAGGCACCTTGCAGGTGGTTCACGTAGACCCTGGTTCCGCGCTTGAAGGCGATGGTGCTGTCGTCGATCCGGATCATGTCGCCGGCCTGATAGTGCGGAAGGCACGTGATCGGCGAACCGGCCGCTTTTCCGGCGAGCAGCTTGTCGAGCTTGACCTGGTTCTCAGCCGTGCGCGTGGCGGTGGGCGGCTGCGCGGCGCAAGCGGACAGCGCGAGACCCGCAACGATCAGGGGCAAAGCGCGCATTCGAGCCTCCTATTGCCTGATGTACGGCACGAACTCGCCGAGCGCACAGCTTCCGTATGTCATCCCGGACCTGACGTCCGCGACGTCAGCAATGTCGCCGCTGCACACTCCCGAGCCGCTGCTTCGGACGACCAGGGTGTAGAAGCCCGAACCGAGGTTGCTGCACTCGCCGCGAACGTGATTGACGAATACGCGCCGGGAGCTGTCGACATAGGCGAAGGTGCTGTCGTCAATGACCTCCAGGTTCCGCGAGCGGACGCTCGGCGGCAGGCAGTTGATCGCAGGTCCGGGGACCTTGCCTGCAGTCAGCTGCTGAAACTTCGCCTGGGACTCGGCCATCTGCGAGGCCGGCGGCGGCTGCGTTGAGCAGCCCGCCAGGGCAGCCAGGGAAAGAAGGAGCGGGATTGCGCGCACGGCGGGACTCCTTTCGGGTTTGCGCGTCCCTAGAGCGCTCACTCAGCTTAACCGAAGCTGTCTTTCTCTGCTCGACGACGCGCGAATTCCTGCACATCCGAAGCTCGAACGAAGGGATTGGTCGCGCGTTCCTCGACGACGGTCGTCGGAAGGGTGATCTCGCCACGCTCGCGCATCGAGCCGACGCGCTTCAGCCGCTCCGCCACGTCACGGTTCTGAGGTTCGACATGCTGAGCGAAACGAGCGTTGGCGAGCGTGTACTCATGCCCGCAGTAGATCCGGACATCGTCCGGAAGTGCGGCGATTCGCTGCATGTTCGAGTACATCTGCTCCGCAGTTCCCTCGAACAGCCGACCGCAGCCCATTGCGAACATGGTGTCGCCGACAAAGATCATGCCTTCGTCCTCGAAGTAATAGGCTATGTGGCCGTTGGTATGGGCGGGGATGGCCCAGACGACAGCGACCGAGCTCGCAACGGTCACCCGGTCGCCTTCGGAAACGATGTGGTCAATCTTGCTGACCCGTTCGGCTTCCTTCGGTCCGGTGACGGCGCACCCGGTCGCGTCGCGAATGCCGTCGTTTCCGCCCGTGTGGTCCGGATGCCAGTGCGTGTTCAGAACCTGCGTAATCTTCAAGCCGTTCGCCGCGGCCGAATCGAGCACCGGATCGGCGACCGACGGATCGACCGCCGCGGTCTCGTTCGTCTTTGAATTGTGGATCAGCCAGACATAATTGTCGTTGAGCACCGGGACGGCGCTGACGGTCAGCTTGCCCATCACCATTCGCCCGTGTTCGGCATCGAGGCCCAGGGTTCGGCAGGCTCGAGCCGGCCGCCCTTTTGCAGCAGCTCCACCGAGATATCGTCGGGCGAGCGGACGAAGGCCATGTGCCCGTCGCGCGGCGGGCGGTTGATTGTCACGCCCGCGTTCATCAGGCGCTGGCAGGTCTCGTAGATGTCGTCGACCTGGTAGGCGAGGTGGCCGAAGTTGCGTCCTCCGCCATAGCCGGTTTCGCCCCAATTGTAGGTGAGTTCGACTTCGCCGCCCTCGTCGCCGGGAACGCCGAGAAAGATGAGGGTGAAGCGGCCGGCTTCATTCTCCATTCGGCGCCGCTCCTCGAGTCCGAGCAGTTGAAAGAATGCAACAGTGGCCTCGGGATCGGACACACGGATCATACTGTGCAGGAATTTCATTTTGTCTCGCTCAATTCATCGCTATAAATGCACGGTTCGTCGACGATACTGACCGGCGATGGTGTCCGGTGATCGTCAGCAATACGACGAACGCAGGGTATCAATCCATGATCCAGAAGCTGCAGGACAGCCGTGCCGTCCTTTTGGGCGCGGTGGCGATCTTTGCCGTGGGTTTGACGACAAGCGG
>DASSFK010000430.1:0-2814 GCA_035694565.1 Sphingomicrobium sp. | reverse complement strand
CTAGCAACTTCAGCGTCGGCAGGTCCCACCCCATCAGCCGCGCTTCCCCCGAACGCAGCGGCTGGTACCGAAGGAAGGGCTATCGCCCGACCGCCACCATAGTCGGCACCTCGTGCTGGCCTAGCTATCAAAAGTTAGCCGAGACGCCCGTGTCCCGTTTTGGCGAGGCCGCGAGGGGCCACTGTGCGGCCTTCGACATGTGCGATATCAAAGAGCAGTGAGACGGGGGCTGCGACTACCATCCGGGCGCGTGATCGCGATCGGCCGCTACATGCTGGCGGCGCTGCTGGTGCTTTACCTATGGATCGACTCGGCGCCGCTCCTCGACGCCTCGTCGCTGACCTTCTCGGTGCTCGGCGCCTACGCCGTGTTCGCGCTGCTGGTTCTCGTGGTCACGTGGAACAGCTGGTGGCTGGAGGCGCGGCTGGCGGGGCCGGCGCACGCCGTCGACATCATCGCCTTCGCCTTGCTCGTCTATTCGATGCAGGGCTACGACACCCCCTACTTTACGATCTTCATGTTCATCATCCTCGCCTCCGCGATCCGCTGGGGCCTGAGGGCGACGGTGCTGACGGCATTCCTGCTGACGTCGCTCTATTATGCCGTCGGAATGCTGGTCTACCGGGTGACCGGGCCGACGGAGTATCACGACTTCGGCGACCGCACCGGCCAGCTGGTGATCCTGTCGCTCATCCTCATCTGGTTCGCGGTCAACCAGTGGCGCACCGGCGCTCTCGTCCGCCCGACCGGCATCTCCGCCGATTCCGCGCTTGACGAATCCCCGTTGGAGACGAGCCTCAGGGCGGCAATGGCCGGTTTGAACGCGAAGGCCGGCGTTCTCGTCTGGCGCGAGCAAGGGAGCCAGAAGGCCAATGCCTTCGTCGCTCGCGACGACGGGCTGGCGATATTGCGGGTCAAGGGCAGCGCGGTGAAGGAGCCCGGCGTCGGCCCCTTTCTCTACAAGGTCGGCAAGGACCGGGCGTTCGCCCGCGACGACCGTCGAAACCTGTGCCCGTTCCGGGCGCGCGACCTCATCCAGGGGAAGGCTGCCGAAGACCTGAAGCTCGACGAAGGTATCGCCATCCCGATCCGGACGGGCGCCGGCGAGGGGGAGGTCTTTCTCGAGGGACTGCCGAACCTTTCGACCGACCATATCGACCTCGGCAATCAGATCGCGCTCGACGTCGTCGGACAGATCGAGCGCCATGCGCTCATTCTCGCGGTGGAAGAGACCGCCGAGGCGCGGTCGCGTCTGGCCCTTGCCCGCGATCTTCACGATAGCGTCGTCCAGTTCCTCGCCGGCGCCGCATTCCGGCTCGAGGCTCTCAAGCGCGACCTGACGGCCGGGCGCGACCTGGAACCCGAGCTCAATCACCTGAAGCAGCTCATGCTCCAGGAGCAGGGCGAGCTTCGCTCCTTCATCGCCGCGCTTCGAAGCGCTCCGCAGATCGGCCTCGACGAGCTTGCCAGCGACCTCCGTTCGCTTGCGGCGCGGCTCGCCGAGCAGTGGGACGTGCTTTGCGAGTTCTCGGCCCAGACCACCGACATGATGGTTCCGAGCCGGCTCCATCTCGACGCCCAGCACCTCATTCGCGAGGCGGTCGCCAATGCGGTTCGCCACGCCGGCGCGAAAAGCGTCACGATCAGGCTTCGCTCGGATGCCGACCAGCTGAAGCTCGATTTCATCAATGACGGAGCGCGCTTCCCAAAGTCGCCATTGACCGGCGAAATGCCGCGTTCGATGAGTGAGCGGGTCAAGCTCGCCGGGGGCGCGCTGGAGTTGACCAGGGGCATGGGGGTGACCAGAATTTCCGTATCGCTTCCAATTTCAGGAAGGGTCCACTGATGCGGATCCTGCTTGCCGACGACCATCCGATGATCAGCACCGCCATCGAGGCGCTGCTGAGGGATTCGCAGTTCGAGATCGTCGGAATGGCGACGACTGGCGAGCACGCGCTCCAGAAGGTCGACGAGCTCAAGCCCGACATTCTCCTGCTCGACCTGCAGATGCCGGGCGGGACCGGAATGGACGTTCTCCGCCGGATCAAGGCGAACGGCACCAAGACCAAGATCGTGCTTCTGACCGCGGCCATCGACGATGCGTCGTTGCTCGAGGCCAAGTCGCTCCGGGTGCAGGGCATGGTGCTCAAGAATTCCGACCCCGCTTATCTGCTCGAGTGCCTCGACCATGTGAGCCGCGGAGTAAGGTGGATCGACCCCGAGCTTTCCGACCGGTCGAAGCAGCTTGCCGAGACCCTGGGCGATCGGGAGGGGCCGGCTTTGTCGCCGCGCGAACGTCAGCTGATCAATCTGGTCCGCAAGGGCCTTCGCAACCGCGAGATCGCCGACCAGCTCGGAGTCACCGAAGGGACCATCAAGGTCTATCTTCACGCCGTCTTCGAGAAGCTCGGAGTGAGCAGCCGGACGGAGCTTGCAATTCGGGCCGACGAGTTCCTGGCGGGAAGCTTCCTCAGCGAACGGCGCTGACATCGTTACGGCCGCCAAATGTCCCGAATTGGGACAAAGCGGACGACGGCATTCATTTTCCTGCAAAAATCAGCGACATAGGGTTGCAACAATCCGCCCTCATCAGGGTTGCTCGGTAAGATGGAATTGCAGAACGTCTCCAGAGAGCTCCGGCGCCATGTGAACCTCGACGCGGTCGCGTGCCGAGCCGACGGCCAATGCTTCCCGGTCCTGCTCACCGACATCTCGCGCGACGGCTGCCAGTTCCGGTCCGACGAGACATTCGCGGCGGGTGACCACGTCACGGTCAAGCACGAGCTTCTCGGCGACCGGCCCGCGGAAGTGCGC
>DASSFK010000429.1:0-4973 GCA_035694565.1 Sphingomicrobium sp. | reverse complement strand
GCAGTCGGCCGTGCTCGGAATGCACCGGATCGAGGAGCGGCCGGTGGTCAAGGACGGCCAGATCGTCGCCAGGCCGATGATGTATCTGGCGCTCAGCTACGACCATCGCCTGATCGACGGGCGCGAGGCGGTGACCTTCCTGGTCCGGGTCAAGGAAGCCATCGAAGACCCGACGCGGCTCCTGATCGACCTCTAGAGCACCCGAGCGCCGTTCATGCGTTGAACGGCCATGACCGACGCTCCCGAGCCCCGCAGGGGCATGCCGTCGCCTCGGCTCGACGAGGCGGAATTTCGCAGGCGATTCCTGTCGCAGTTCACCGATCCGGCGTTCGAGCCCCTGAAGGAGGAGCTCGACCGCGTCGCCGGCGCGGCCTTCGAGGGTTACTCGAGCCATCGGAAATCTCCCCGGACCCGCAAGGCCGGTCCCGAGTTCGCCGACCCAGACTACGACCTCGCAATCGACTGGATCGGCGCTCGCGAGGCGGTGGAAGGGGCCCAGCGCGAGCATGACGATCCCGCCCAGCCGGCCTGCATCCTCATCGTCAACGGCTCCTCGCGAAGCGAGCACAGCTGTCCGGGTGAAATGTCGAAGAGCTGGCGGCTTCTGGAGATCGCTCGCGAAATCTGCGGCGTCGAAGGGACGCTTGTTCGAGTCCTCGACCTGTCGCGGCTCACATCCGAGTACGGACGCCGGATTCACCCGTGCAAGGCCTGCTTCTCGACCGCCGCCGCGCTCTGCCACTGGCCGTGCAGCTGCTATCCAAATTACGCGCTCGGCCAGACCCAGGACTGGATGAACGAAATCTATCCTTTGTGGGTGCGCGCCCATGGGATCATGCTGATCAACCCGGTGAACTGGTACTCGCCGACCTCGCCGATGAAGCTGATGATGGACCGGCTGGTCTGCGCCGACGGCGGCAATCCGGATCCCACCACCACGCACGGCAAGGATGCGAGGAAGGCCAAGGAGCTCGAGCTCGCCGGCTGGCCCTATCCGCGCCACCTCGAAGGCCGGGTGTTCTCGGTGGTTGTCCACGGCGACGTCGAGGGCGCCGAGAACGTCAGGCGGAGCCTCGCCGACTGGCTTCGCTTCATGAAGCTGAAGCCCGCCGGGCCGACCGCCGAGCTCGATCGCTACATCGGCTATTGGAAACCCTATGCGACCAGCCATCTCGAGCTCGACAAGGACCACGACATCCAGGAGGAGGTGCGCAACGCCGCCCGGACCCTGCTTCGGGCCGTCCACGAGCAGCGGTCGGGCAGGCTGATCGACGCAGGCGAGGGGCTGGACACGGTCCGGCAGAAATAGGCGGAAGGCAGACACTGGTCAGGCGCGCCTCGGCACCCTAAGTGGCGCGCGAACGACATTCCCGAGGATTTCATGGCAGATTTCGACTTCGACGTGCTGGTGATCGGCGCCGGCCCCGGCGGCTACGTAGCCGCGATCCGCGCCGCTCAGCTTGGTCTCAAGACCGCTTGCGCGGAGAGCCGCGAGACGCTTGGCGGCACTTGCCTCAACGTCGGCTGCATCCCGTCCAAGGCGCTCCTCCACGCGTCGGAATATTTCGAGGCGGCGGCGAGCGGAGCGATGGCCAGGATGGGCATCAAGGTCACGCCCGAGCTCGACCTCGAGGCGATGCACGCGCAGCGCAAGGACGCGGTCAAGGGCCTGACCGGCGGAATCGAGTTCCTGTTCAAGAAGAACAAGGTCGAGTGGCTGAAGGGCCATGCCAGCTTCGAAAGCGCCGACAGCGTGAAAGTCGGCGACCGCACCGTGCGCGCGAAGAACATCATCATCGCGACCGGCTCGTCGGTCACTCCGCTTGCCGGTGTCGAGATCGACGAGAAGATCGTCGCTTCCTCGACCGGCGCGCTGGAGCTGGAGAAGGTGCCGGGTCACCTCGTCGTCATCGGCGGCGGAGTGATCGGGCTGGAACTGGGCAGCGTCTGGCGCCGGGTCGGCGCCAAAGTGACCTGCGTCGAGTTCCTCGACCAGATCCTTCCCGGATTCGACGACGACGTCCGCAAGGAAGCGAACAAGATCTTCAAGAAGCAGGGCATCGAGTTCCGCCTCGGGACCAAGGTCACCGGAGTGAAGGTCGACGGCGGCAAGGCGATCCTCACCGTCGAGCCGGCCAAGGGCGGAGCCGCCGAGACGTTCGAGGCGGATACGGTGCTGGTGTCGATCGGCCGCCGGCCCAACACCGACGGCCTCGCGCTCGACAAGGCGGGTCTCAAAGTCAACCAGCTTGGCCAGATCGAGACCGACCATGAATTCAGGACGTCGGTTCCGGGCGTCTGGGCGATCGGTGACGTGATCCCGGGCCCGATGCTCGCCCACAAGGCCGAGGACGAAGGCATTGCGGTCGCCGAGAATATCGCGGGCCTGACCGGCATCGTGAATCACGACGTGATCCCGAGCGTCGTCTACACCATGCCCGAGATCTCCGGCGTCGGGCTGACCGAAGCGCAGGCGCGCGAGCATGGCGAGGTGAAGGTCGGCAAGTTCCCGATGCTCGCCAACAGCCGCGCCAAGACCAACCACGAGCCCGACGGCTTCGTGAAGGTCATCGCCGACGCCAAGACCGACCGAGTGCTCGGCGTCTGGATGATCGCCTCGGTGGCCGGGACGATGATCGCCCAGGCCGCCCAGGCGATGGAGTTCGGAGCGACCTCGGAAGACATCGCCTACACCTGCCATGCGCACCCGACGCACAGCGAGGCCCTGAAGGAAGCGGCGATGGCCGTCACCGGCAAGCCCATCCACATCTGACCTTCAAGGGGGCGACAGCCCCGGACAATCGTGTAGAAATGCCGGCAGTGGAGGGGGCGACACTGTCATGACCGGAAGCCTGTTCGGCTGGGGCCGGGAGCACGGCCGGCTTGCGCACGTGCTCATCCAGACCGGCATCCAGGTCGCCCTCTGGTCGCTCGTCTTCACCATCGTCTCGCGGCCGGGCGGGATCACCTATAAACTGTTCCTGCAGGACTTCCCGATCCTTCTGTTCGGAAGCGTCGCCCTCATCCTGCTCGGCTTCCGGAGCCGGAGACTTCCAAGGGTGCCGGATGTGCTTTCGGGCAAGCTGGTCCCGGCCATTGCGATCGGCGTCCTCGCCGTCGCTGCGGCCGGAACCTGGCTCGTCTTCAGCGACTTCGCCTTGACCCGCGACGAGATCATGGCGAACTTCGATGCCGCGTTCCTCGCCTCGGGACGGCTGATCGGATCTCCCCCGGTGGAGTGGCAGCCCTATCTCGACGCGCTCAGCCCCAAGTTCATGCTCGAGGTTCCGGCGAGCGCCGGCTGGATCTCGGGCTACCTTCCGGGAAATGCGGCGCTGCGCGCGATCGGTGAGCGGACGATCGGAATGGAGTGGGTCAATCCGGTCCTCGCGGCGCTGTCGATCCTGACCCTGTTCGCAATCGCCCGGCGGGTTTTGCCTCAGGACAGGACCGCCGCGGTCGTGGCGGCGCTCGTTGCGGGCTCGTCCGCGCAGCTCCTGACGATGGCGATGACCCCTTTTGCGATGACCGCCCATCTCGCCTTCAACCTGTTCTGGCTCTGGGGCTTCACCAGGAACAATCGCCTTGGCGACGCTCTCGCCATCGTGGCCGGCTTCGTCGCGACCGGGCTCCATCAACTGCTTTTCCATCCCCTGTTCGTCGCTCCGTTCATCCTGCACCTGTGGCTTCGCAAGGAGCGGGGAAGGGCGCTGTTCTACGTCCTTTCCTATGCGGCGATCGGGCTGTTCTGGATCTCCTACTGGCAGCTCATCCTGTCAGGAGCCGGCGTCGAGAAAAGCGCGGCCTCGGCTACCGGCGCGTCCTTCCTCGTCGCCCGGATCGCGGCGCTCTTCTCGAACCTCTCGATCGACGCTCCGTTGACGATGGGTTTCAACCTCCTGCGCTTCATCGCCTGGCAGAACCCGGTCCTGCTTCCACTGGCGATCGCTTCCTGGCCGGCCATCCGAAGCGACGAGGGCATCGCCCGCCCGCTTGCGGCGGGCCTCATCCTGACGATTGTCGCGCTGCTGATCCTGCTTCCGTGGCAGGGTCTAGGATGGGGATACAGGTACCTCCATGGCCTGATCGGCAGCTTCTGCCTGCTTGCGGCTTATGGCTGGCGAACCCTCGGCGACGGGGACGGCCGCCGGTTCGTCCTTGCCGCGACCACCGCGGTCGCCCTTTTGCTGTTTCTGCCGCTCCAGCTCAAGCTCGCGCATGACTATGCGGCCCCGCGGGCCCGTGCCTTCGAGAAGGCGACGAGCACCGATGCGGATATCGTCCTCATCGCTCCCGCCGAAGACCTGCTCGACGATCTGGTGCGCAATTCGCCGGACCTGTCGAACAGTCCCAAGATCATGGACCTTCGAAAGCTGTCACCGGAACAGATCGAGGTCCTGTGCCGCTCGCACAGCATCGCGCTGTTCGATATCCGGCACAGTGCGTCGGCCGGCTTTCCCCAGGTCGTGACGCCAACGGAAATCGCGAAATATTCGGCGCGGCCGGAGCAAATCGGCTGCGCCAGGCCGTTGCCGCTCTAGGCGGGCTGGCGCTTCGGCGAGAGGGCGATCGGGAAGGCCCCGGACTGACGGGCCAGCAATGCTCCGAAGAACAGCAGCATGATCGGCGGCGCGAGCGGCATTGCCAGGTGGTTGGCAAAGACCACGATCACCGGAAGCAGGAGGGCAAGCGCCGCCGAGACCCGGTGGACCGCCGCTTCCTCGGGTGCCCGGTGGAGCAGGATCGCCGCGGCGAGCCCGACGATGGTCATGTCGTAGTTGAACGCATAGGGAAGGACCAGGAAGGTCGCGGTCGCGCTCGCGAGGCCGGCAGCGCGCGGATCGCGGGGCATGAAGCGCAGGAGCGCTCCAATGGCTCCGACAGCGCACACCGCCTGAAGCATCCAGGCGGCCGCCGGGACCAGCCCTGAAAGCCGGAACACCGGATAGGCGGTCGGCATCATGCGGAGGAAG
>DASSFK010000428.1:0-6191 GCA_035694565.1 Sphingomicrobium sp. | reverse complement strand
GGGCTGGCCGCGGTTTTGCCGTGGCTCGGCTATGCGACCTGGCACCTGTACACGAAGCTGGTTGATCGCAGCGCAATTCGAGTGCGCGGCGAATGAGGCTTCCAGGAAACGGAACCCCCGCCTTCGCAGGGGTTCGAGCCTAGGCTTCGGTGGTCTCGGCCTGCTTCGCCTCTTCGCGGCGCGGATCGCGGCGCTCGGCGATTCGCGCCGACTTACCGCGGCGGCCACGGAGGTAGTAGAGCTTCGCTCGGCGGACTGCACCGCGCCGGACGACTTCGATCGAATCGATTGCCGGCGAATAGAGCGGGAAGACGCGCTCGACACCTTCGCCGAAGCTGATCTTGCGAACGGTGAAACTGGATCCGACGCCCTTGTTCGAACGGGCAATGCAAACGCCTTCGAATGCCTGGACGCGGGTGCGCTCGCCTTCGATGACCTTTACGCCGACGCGCAGCGTGTCACCGGGACGGAATTCGGGGACCTTCTTGTCGGCGGTCAGCGCTTCAATGGCTTCGCGCTCAAGAGTTTCGATCAGGTTCATTTTTTACTCGCTCTATCTTCGCGCTGCGCGCCAGAGGGCGGTGCCTGCGATGCGCCCCCGTGGCGCTCGATCAGGTCCGGCCGCCTTAGCCGTGTATCTTCGATCGCTTTTGCGTGTCTCCACGCGGCGATCTTCGCATGATCCCCCGACCGCAGCACTTCGGGGACCGTGCGCCCTTCCCATGTCACTGGTCGGGTATAGTGCGGATATTCGAGTAGCCCCGCTTCGAAGCTCTCCTCCTCACCGCTGGAGGCCGCGCCCATTACCCCGGGAAGCAGTCTCACGCAAGCATCGAGGATCACCATCGCTCCAAGCTCTCCGCCGGAGAGCACGTAATCGCCGATCGAGACGGGTTCGATGTCGCGGGCCTCGAAGATTCGCTCGTCGAATCCCTCGAAGCGCCCACAGAGGAGAATGACCCCCTCGCCCGCCGCCAATTCGCGCACGCGTTGCTGGCTCAGTGGCGTTCCCCGAGGCGTTAATGCGAGGATCGGGCGGCCGTCGGCTGCGCTGTCGACGGCGGCCGCCAGCACGTCCGGCTTCAATACCATTCCTGCCCCGCCCCCGGCCGGAGTATCGTCGACGCTTCGGTGCTTATCTGTCGCGAAGTCACGGATTTGGATGACGTCGAGTGACCAAGTGCCTTCGCCCAGCGCCTTTCCGGCCAAGCTCACTCCCAGCGGTCCGGGGAACATCTCCGGATAAAGCGTGAGGATGGCGCACCGAAAGGTCACGAGCGCCCGCTCAGATCGGCTGCGGCTGCCGCGATCAGGCCGCCGAAGGGCGACAGGACCGGGACCGGCGCACCGAAAAGGCCCGCTGATCTTAGACCAGGCGGAATGCCTTTCATCTCCGGCTGGCGCCTGAGCCGGCTCGCCCAAAGGAGTGCGCCTGCGATGAATGATCCAGTAGCGATCCAAATCATGTCGCGGGGCTAATCGGGAACCGCGATTGCGGCAATCCATTGGGTCACGAATGGCTGATTCACTTGATTGCCTGATCGTAGGTGGCGGTCCCGCTGGGCTGACCGCGGCGATCTATCTGGCACGTTTCCATCTCGACATCCTGGTCGTCGACGACGGCAAAGGCCGTGCGGAGAGCATTCCGTGCACGCACAACCATGCCGGCTATCCCGATGGGATCAGCGGCAAGGATCTCGTCCGGCTGATGCGGGAGCAGGCGCAACGCTACGGCGCGCGCATCGAGCGCGACTACGTTACACGGCTCGACCAGACCGAAGCGGGCTTTTGCGCGACCTGGGGTTCCGGGTCGGTCGAGGCACGGACCGTCTTGCTTGCAACGGGGGTGAAAAATCGCCGTCCGTTGATGGACGAGGATCTGCACGATGACGCTTTGGAGCGGGGGCTCATCCGTTACTGTCCGATCTGCGACGGCTACGAGGTCACCGACAAGAAGATTGGCGTCATCGGCAGCGACAGCCACGGTGTCGCGGAGGCGATTTTCCTACGGTCCTTCACACCGGACGTGACGCTGATCGCTCCCGACAAGGCGATGAGCCTGGCGCCCGAAGAGCAGGAGAAGCTCAAAGCCGCCGAGATCGACTGCGTGGACGGCCCCGCACAGGCGGTCGCCATTTCGGACACGTGCATCGTGGTCGATACCGCAGAGGGGCATTACACGTTTGACAGCGTCTACCCGGCACTCGGTTCAGACACGCACAACCAGCTCGCCGAACAGGTCGGAGCGCGACTCAATGAACAGGGCTGTATCGGCGTCGACGCTCGTCAGCGAACGAGCGTGCCGGGACTTTATGCGGCCGGGGACGTGGTTATCGGGCTCGACCAGATCAGCCATGCAATGGGCGAAGGCGGCGTAGCAGCGACGACCATCCGCAACGACCTCGCGAAGGAGCGGCCGATCCTACGCTAGAAATTCGGGGTCGAGGGCGACGCGGTTGTCCTCGAGGTCCGCAATTCCGTCGCGGAACGGGATCAGCGATCGCCTCCCATTCGGCAGCTCGACCTCCAGCAAGTCGCCCGCGCCAAAGTTCTCGACCGCGACGACGGTTCCAACATTCTCGCCCCCGCGATCGACGCACGGGAGTCCAATCAAGTCGGAATGATAATATTCGCCCTCTTCGAGCGACGGCAGCGCGGATCGGTCGACTTCGACCAGTGACCCGCGGAGCACCTCGGCCGCGGATCGGTCACCGATCCCCTCGAAGCGTGCGACGGCGATCTTGCCACTGTCGCGGACAGAAAGGAGGCGGCGCCAAGTACCGCCCAGGTAGACATTTTCGTGCTGGGTGAGGCTCGCTGCGCTGTCGGAAAACAGCTTCAGCCGAACCTCGCCCTTCACGCCATGCGCGCCGGCCACAGCGGCGAGTGCGACGCGCCTGTCGGTCATTACGACCTTTTAGGCCTCCTCGGCCTTCTCGGCGCCCTCTTCGGGAGCGCTTTCGACCGAACCTTCGGCCGGCTCCTCGGCCGACTGGCCCTCGGCCTCGGCCGTCGGCTGCTCCGGAGTCTCCGCGCCTTCAGCACCCGTATCCTCAGCAGCGCCTTCGGCCGGCTCTTCCACCGGCTCAGCGGCAGGAGCTTCCTCGGCGGCGGCCTCAACAGGCGCAGCCTCTTCTTCTGCCGTCGGAGCTTCGGCGGCAGCCTCCTCAGCCACAACCTCTTCGGCCGGAGCCTCGGCCGGAGCTTCCTCGGTCACCGCCTCTTCGGCCGGAGCGGCCGAAGCTTCGGCAGCGGCGGCTTCAGCGTCAGCCGCGCGCTTCGCACGTTCTTCGACGCGCTCCTTGGCCTTTTCGCCCGGTTCGGCTTTCTGCGGGTTGTTGCGAGCCGCACGCTCCTTGATGCCGGCAGCATCGAGGAAGCGAAGGACGCGGTCTGACGGCTGGGCGCCGACCGACAGCCAATGCGAGATGCGATCGGCGTCAAGCTTCACGCGCTCCGGCGAATCCTTCGCAAGCAACGGGTTGTAGGTGCCGAGCTTCTCAATGAAGCGGCCATCGCGCGGAGCGCGGCTGTCCGCCACGACGATGCGGTAATAGGGCCGTTTCTTCGCGCCGCCGCGGGCGAGCCGGATTGCAAGTGCCATTTCTCAGTCTTCCTTTCAGTAATTCAATCTAACGCTTTGTAAATTTGTCGAAACCTGGTGGCAGGTTGAACGGTTGATTGCCCCCGAGACCCGGAAGGGCTGCGCCACCGGCGCCGCCAAGGCCGGGCAGTCCTCCCGCTCCCCCCGCGCCGCCACCGCCGAACATGGCCGCGAGCTTGCCAAGCCCGCCCATCTTCTTCAGCCGCTTCATCACCGTGGACATTTCCTGGTGCATCTTGAGCAGCTTGTTCACGTCCTGAACGGTGGTTCCGCTACCTTTCGCGATGCGGATCTTGCGCTTCGCGTTGATGACGTCAGGCTTGGTGCGCTCCTTCGCGGTCATCGAGGAGAGCATCGCCTCCATGTGGACCAGCGCCTTCGAATCCTGCGCCTTGTCCATCGCGCCCTTCATGCCCTTGAGACCGGGCATCATTCCGGCGAGCGCGCCAAGACCGCCCATGCGCTGCATCTGCTTCAGCTGGGACCAGAGATCGTCGAGGTCGAACTTGCCCTTGGCCATCTTGGCCGCGAGCTTCTCGGCATCCTCCATCTCGATCGTTTCGGCGGCTCGCTCGACCAAGCTGACGACGTCGCCCATGCCAAGGATGCGGCCGGCAACCCGGTCCGGGTGAAAGGCCTCGATCTTGTCGAGGGCCTCGCCGACACCGGCGAACTTGATCGGCTTGCCGGTGACCGCGCGCATCGACAGTGCGGCGCCGCCACGCGCGTCGCCGTCCATTCTAGTCAGGATCACGCCGGTTAGCTCGACCTCCCCCGCGAAGCCCTTTGCGACGTTGACAGCGTCCTGGCCGGTCAGGCTGTCGACGACGAGAAGCGTTTCGGTCGGGCTCGACGCCTGGGCGACGGATTTCATTTCGCCCATCAGCGCATCGTCGACGTGGAGACGACCCGCGGTGTCGAGCAGGACTACGTCATAGGCCTGCAGCTTGGCAGCCTGGATCGCGCGCTTCGCGATTTCGACCGGCTGCTGGCCGGCGACGATAGGCAGCGTATCCACTTTGGTCTGGCGCCCGAGCACCGCCAGCTGCTCCTGGGCAGCCGGGCGAGCGACGTCGAGCGAGGCCATCAGCACGCGCTTGCGGTCCTTCTCGGACAGGCGCTTGGCGAGCTTGGCGGTCGTCGTCGTCTTTCCGGAGCCCTGAAGGCCGACCATCATGATCACGGCCGGCGGGGTCACATCGAGGTTCAACTCGGCGGTTTCGGAGCCGAGTGTCTCGACCAGAGCATCGTGGACGATCTTGACGACCATCTGCCCCGGAGTGACCGAGCGGATGACGTCCTGTCCGACGGCCTTCTCGGTGACCTTGTCGACAAAATCGCGGGCCACGGGCAGCGCGACGTCCGCTTCGAGCAACGCAACGCGCACCTCGCGCATCGCCGCGCGCACGTCCGCTTCCGTGAGCGCGCCGCGCCCACGAAGCCGGTCAAAAACGCTGCCGAGCCGATCGCTCAGACTATCGAACATTCACGTCTCCCAAATCGATGACCGGCCCCATGTAGGGAGGCAAAACGCAAAATACGCCGGCGGACGAAACCTCGTCGGCCAGCGTGCACCCCGGGCGCGCACATCGATGTTGTGTCTAAAAGACCGGCGCGCCCTAGCGGATGCGCCCGCTCAAATCAACTGAGCCGCGGTTTGCCCTTCGGGGGCTTGCGCGGCCGCGAAGGTCCTCCGCCGGGACCTCGAGGACCTCGGCCGGGACCATTGCCCGGCCCTTTCCCATCCGGATCGCGCGGACTACCGCCGTCACGGCGCGGACGACGATCGCTCGACGGACCGCGGCGATCCTGCCTCTGGCGATCCGGCACGCGGTCCATCGGCCGCACCGCCTGCATCTGCTGGCGGGGACCGACGGCGTAACCTTCCTTCAGGAGCTGAGTGAAGGCCGAGCGGGTGGCCACGGCGATGGAGTCCTGAAGCTCTTTCGGTAAATCGGCGAAAGTCACGTTGGGATGAATTGACTGGACATCGCGCAGCAGCTGGTTCGGAAGCCCGCCCGAGGCCTTCTTCAGCGCTGCTACGGCGTCGAGCACAGCCGAAAAGAGAATCGACTGCATCACTTCGGTGGCGGCTCTCTGCATGGCTCCTCAACTCGCGGCTGGTGGACTTGCCCTCTGCCCGTCCCTAATTGCCGCTGCAAGTCATGACACGCACCTTTCACAAGATGCACGGGCTCGGGAACGATTTCGTGATCTTCGACGCGCGCGAGGAGCCGCTCTCGCTAGACGAGACTCTCGCCCGGGCCGTCGCGGATCGCAAGACCGGCGTCGGCTGCGACCAGCTCATCGTCCTTGAGAAGACGGACTCCGCCGATCTGCGCATGCGGATCTGGAACCACGACGGGATCGAGGTCGAGAGTTGCGGCAATGCGTCGCGCTGCGTCGTTGCGCTGACCCATGCGAAGACGATCGAAACTGGTGGCGGCCTCGTTACCGGTACGGAGGAGGGCAGCGACGTCGAGGTCTCGCTCGGCGAGCCTCACTTCGAGTGGGAGAGGATCCCGCTCACCTACCCCCTACCGACCAACCCGATGCCGATAGCCTGGGGCGAGCTGCACGATCCGAT
>DASSFK010000427.1:0-4967 GCA_035694565.1 Sphingomicrobium sp. | reverse complement strand
CTTCGAAAGAACCTTCGCTTCCAGGTTCACAACTTGCTCGAACCGCCGCCGCATCCTGGCGGATTCGACATCATCCTTTGTCGTAACGTCCTTCTCTACCTTTGCTCGGAGAAAAAGGCCCTGGCGTTCGATCGACTCTCGTCAGCCATGGCGGATGACGGCTGGCTGATGCTCGGGGCGGGTGAAACGGTGATCGGCCAGACCAAGAAGTTGGTTGCCGATGCGAAGGTCCGCGGCCTCTACCGGCTCGACAACCGTGACAAATCGGACCGCCGTGCCGGAGATGACCGCCGATCTACCGCTAGGGGTTGACCGAATCTACGGCTAATGCGCCATTGGGCGCATGGACCTGGACATGATTGAGAGGCCGTCGCCGAACTTCGACGACCGAACCATGTCGGTCTCGATGATTGTCCTTCACTACACCGGAATGCCCGACGCCGAGGGGGCCCTGAACCGGCTCACCTCGCCCGAGGCGAAGGTTTCCTGTCACTACCTGATCGACGAGAACGGCATCATCTTCCGTCTCGTCGACGAGGAAAAGCGCGCCTGGCACGCGGGCAAATCGCGATGGCGCGGCATTTCCGACGTGAACTCAGCCAGCGTGGGCATCGAGCTCGTCAATCCGGGCCATGAGTTTGGTTATCGCAACTTCCCGGATGAGCAGATTGCATCTCTGATCCCCCTGGTGGCGGACATCAAGGAACGTCACGGCATCGGCCGTGGAAACGTCGTCGGCCATTCCGATGTGGCCCCTGCGCGCAAGGAGGATCCGGGTGAGCTGTTCCCGTGGGAAGCTCTTGCTCGCCGACGCCTCGCTTTGCCAAGCCCGACCCGCGAATTGATCGATCCGTTCTGGACCGACGCAGCCTTCCTGCTCGCGCTTGAGCGGTTCGGCTATGACGTGACCGACACTCAGAAGGCCGTGATCGCATTCCAACGCCGATTCCGACCCGACCTGATCGACGGGATCGTCGACGGCGAATGCCGGGCGAAATTGCTATCTCTATTGCTGCCAAGACCTCAGTAGGACCTAGCGCAGGGTCTCGTCGCGGTTGGTGCGCCAGACGGATCGGGATCAACCGATGGCCTTTCCAGAATGCTGAACCCATCGGCGCCCCGAGGTGTCCGATCAGCCCGGCACTGAATTCAAATCGAAGCTTGCACGCGCCCGCAACAGCATCGATATGCACGATGCCAGAGGGCCGGGCGGCCGCGGCTCGCGAAAGCGGGGCGAGGAAAGTCCGGGCTCCACGGAACAACGGTGCCGGGTAACGCCCGGCGGGTCTCGCTTTTTGCGAAGCTCAGGGAAAGTGCCACAGAAAGCATACCGCCTGCTCTTGGGCGGGTAAGGTCGAAAGGGTGCGGCAAGAGCGCACCGCGGGGACGGCAACGTTCCCGGCACGGAAAACCCCACCGGGTGCAAGACCGAATAGGGGCGGCATATGGGCTTGTTCCGGCTCGTCGCCCGGGTTGGTTGCTTGAGGGGCGGGGTAACTCGCCTCCTAGAGGAATGGCCGCACAGGCGCAGCGATGCGCTGGACAGAACCCGGCTTACAGGCCCTCTGGCGATTTTGTTTGACTGGCGAACGTACCCGCTCGCCATTAGGTGGAGCGGAAGATGGCTCGACAGAAGAGATCCGACGACTGGGGTTTTCCGCGCTGGCGTGCCTATGGCTCGGCGGGTCGTGGCGCCTCCAAGGTCCGCCTCTGCGACCGGGAAGGCTGCAACGAGGTCGGCGACCGCCCGGCACCCAAGGCTCCGAACAGCAAGGAGAGGTGGTACTTCTGCGAGGCTCACGCCGCCGAGTACAACAAGAACTGGAATTACTTCGCCGGTCTCAGCCCGGAGGAAGCCGCGCGCCGCGCCGCCGAAGAGGAGTCAGGCGCAACGGCGTTCCGAAGCTCCGCCCAGTGGCAGTGGGGTGGCCCCGGCGACGGCACCCGCAGCCGCGACGAAATGCGCGCGCTCGATGTCCTGGGGCTCGAAAGCGATGCGGAGTTCAAGGATGTGAAGGTCGCCTATCGCCGGCTGGCCAAGGAGCATCACCCGGACACCAACGCCGGCAATAAAGTCGCTGCCCACACCTTCCAGAAGGTTCAGGCGGCCTACGAAGTCCTCCGCAAGGCCGAAGAGCGGAAGAGCGGCAAGGCCGCCTAGGCCGGGGTCATGAAAGTCGCCGCGCTGTGCGCGATTGGACGCTCCGGGTCTCCGCCATGGGCAATCCCCCGGATGAAGGCGATCTGCCGGGTCAGCTTCGCGCATTCGCAGCGAGCGATGACCGTTTCACCTTTCACGGCGGGCCTCATATAATCGAGCCTTAGGTCCAAGGTGACGATCGGGACGAAAAAGCCGAGAGCCATCCAGACCGACCCTCCGCTCGCAGTGTCGATCAAGCTTACGATTGCTCCTGAGGCGAGCACTCCGGTTTCCGGCACGCCCACCAGCTCTTCGCGCCAGGGCAGGCTCAGCTCCATCCAGTTCGGCCCGGAGGCGCGATATTCGAGGCCGAGGGCTTTGCCGTGGCCGACGCTTCGGGCCACTTCGAAGAACCGTTCGGGGTCGAATGCGGGCTTGTCGTTCATGCGGCCAGCCGCTGGGCGGTTTCCTTGATCAGCGCGATCATGTTCGGAACGCCCTGAGTCCGATTGGCGCTGAGATGCTTTTTAAGTTCAAAGGGTGCAAGCGCTTCGGTTACGTCCATTTGCGCGACATCGTTTGCCGGCTTGTCCTGCACGGCCGAAAGGATCAGCGCGACGATACCCTTGGTGATCGCCGCGTTGCTGTCCGCGAGGAAGTGAAGCCGTCCGTCCGCACTCGAAGTCGGATAAACCCAGACCGACGCCGAGCAGCCTCGAACCTTGGTCGCGTCCGTCTTCAACGCATCCGGCATCGGCTCGAGCTCGCGGCCGAGCTCGATTAGCAGCCGGTAGCGGTCCTCGCCTTCCAGCAAGTCATATTCTTCGTAAATGTCTTCGAGGTGAGGCAGGCTCATCACAAAGATCGCCTAGCACGGCGTTCGCTTCGCCTTCTAGCGGTTGCGAAGGTCCTCAATCTCTCGAGAGAGGCTGTTTTCCTTCTCAACGGTAATCCGCTCGAGCACTTTGATGCGCTCTTTCAGTTCGGACACTTCTTCGCGCAATCGCAGATTTTCAGAATGCTCCGGGGGTTGGCTCTCGGAGAGATGACGGTACCGCTGCCGCGATTTGAAAATACTCGCGATCATGACCATCGCCACGATCAGGACGGCAATTTCACCGGGATTCATCGAACTTTCTCTCCACTCTCTAGGCGAGGCCTGTCACGAAGGGCCTCGATCTGTGCAGCGGTCTCGACACCGCGATCGGTCACGATCTGCTCAAGCACCCTTAGGCGAGCCTCGATACGCTCGACGTGCGCCGCATATTGGGCGCTCTTTTCCGCAGCAAGGCTCGTTTGAGCCTCGATCTGCTTCTCCTTGACCCTGATCCACATCTTGAACGGCGCGATCCCGATCGCGGCAAGGGGGATCAGGACCCAGATCCAGCTCGCTATGCTGTTCATCAGGCGTTTCCACCCTTGTCGATCGCCAGGGCATCGATTTCCCGCGCGAGGCGGTGAGGCTGATCCGTGACGATCCGCTCGACTGTCTCCAGGCGGTCCTTGATCGAGCCTAGCTCGGCTCGGAGCTGGGCATTCTCGCTCGTCAGAAGCTTGATCCGCTCGCTGTTTTCGCGGCTGTTCGACGGATGCAGAGGCGTCCCCCAGGAAGTCTCAAGCGGATAGCCGTTCTTTATCCTTAGCCAGGTCGTGAGAACCCAGCCGCCGACACTTACCGCGACGATGATCGCGACCGCTGGCATGACCTGTTCAACAATGCCGAGAATCTCAGGGTCCACTGTGCTGCTCCTTAGCGAAGATTTTCTATTTCACGCGAGACACGCTCGGCAGGGTCCGTTGCGATCCGCTCGAGGACCTGCAGGCGTTCCGTGAGTTCATGTACCCGGTTCTTGAGTTCGCGATTCTCGGCGCAGATCGCGTCCATCTGATTCTTTCCGCCAGTGACCTCGGCGCCTTCCGAAATCGGATAGCCGTGCCGCACCTTGATCCAGTTGTTGATCAGTCCGGCGACGATCGAGAAGGCGGAAATCGCGAAGACGAAAGTCCAAAAACCCATCATTCCCTCTTCACGCTAGCGAACCTGTTCGGACTCCCGGTCGAGAGCGTTGCGATCGACCAGCGCATCGATCTGATCGGCGGTCTGGATTCCACGGTCCGTGACGATCCGCTCGAGGATTGCGACCCGCGCTTCGAGCCTCTTCTTTTCGGCACTCTCGCGGTCCCGTTCCTCGATCGCCTTTCGGCCGACGACCCTGAGCTCCATGACCTTATAGCAAATCCACATGATCGCGACGCCGGCCGAGATGCCCGCGACAGGAATGAGCGCTGCGAAATCCATTTTCACCCTCCTCGCTTATGCCGTTAGCGGAGCTGCTCGATCTCGCGGGCGAGGGAGCGGTTTTCGGTCGTTACATAGCTTTCGACGTCGGCCAGGCGGCGGTCGATGTCCTTCAGCCGCAGTCGGATGTCGCGAGCCGTGCGAGCAGGGGACCGGCGGACCGACTGCCAGAATTCGCGCTCCTCGACATCACCGCTGTCAAGCTCACGTGGCCGGTCCGGAGCCACCCAGCCGGCGATGAAATAGACTGGTAGAATCGAGCCGCTGCTCAGGAATACGGCAGCGATCATTGTGATCCGCACCAGCGTTACATCGAAGCCGGTATAGTCCGCGATCCCGGCGCAAATTCCCATGACCTTGCCGTTGCGCTTGTCGCGGTAGAAGCGGGTACGGCTGGGTGGCTGATAGGCCATCGTCAGTCTCCGGTCCGCACGCGGCTGCGGCTGCGGAGCTGGCTGAGTTCGTCCGCGACGCGGTCGGTCGCATCGGGCAGGCACTGCTGGCGCCAGTTGGGATTCTCGGCGGTCA
>DASSFK010000426.1:0-5763 GCA_035694565.1 Sphingomicrobium sp. | reverse complement strand
GAAATCGACGCCGCTTCGGCGGGTGGTGATGGCGAGCCTCATCGGAACGACCATCGAATGGTATGATTTCTTCCTTTACGGCTCCGCCGCAGCGCTCGTCTTCAACACGCTGTTCTTTCCCGAGTTCGACCCGCTGACCGGGACCCTGCTGGCGTTCGCGACCTATGCGCTGGGGTTCGTCGCGAGGCCGGTCGGCGGCATTGTCTTCGGCCATTTCGGGGATCGCATCGGCCGCAAGCGGCTGCTGATGTTGAGCCTCGTCCTGATGGGGGTCGCGACCGTTCTGATCGGCCTGCTTCCAACCTATTCGGCGATCGGGATCTGGGCGCCGATCGGTCTGATCGCGCTCCGCCTGATCCAGGGCTTCGCGGTCGGCGGCGAATGGGGCGGCGCCGTCCTGATGGCGGCGGAGCATGGCGATTCGGCGAGGCGCGGGTTCTGGGCGAGCTGGCCGCAGGCCGGGGTCCCGGCAGGGAATTTGCTTGCGGCGGCGGTGCTCTCGATCATGGCCGCCGTCCAGAGCGAGGCCGACTTCCTCGCCTGGGGCTGGCGAGTCCCGTTCATCCTGTCGGCGCTGCTGGTGATCGTCGGCTGGTACATCCGCAACCGAATCGCCGAGAGCCCGATGTTCGAGGCCGAGATCGAGGCATCGGAAGCGCCGGCGAAAGTGCCGGCGCTCGAGGTCCTGCGCGAGCGCCCGAAGGCGCTGGTGCTGGGCGCCGGACTTCGGGTCGGCGAGAATATTTCCTATTATATCCTCACCGTCTTCTCGTTGACCTACCTGGTCGACGTCTCGAAGGAGAGCAGAAGCCTCGCGCTCAATGCGCTTCTGATCGGAGCGGCCGTCCAGTTCTTCGCGATCCCCTTGCTCGCACTCTTGTCGGACAGGATCGGCCGGCGTCCGGTCTATGCCCTTGGCGCGTTCGGGCTGGCCGCCTGGTCCTTCGTCATGTTCGGCCTGCTTGGAAGCGGCGACCATGTGGCGATCGTCCTGGCGCTCGTGGTCGGCCTCGTCCTTCACGGGGCGATGTATGGTCCGCAGGCCGCCTTCATCACCGAGCTGTTCCCGACTCGCATCCGCTATTCGGGAGTGTCGCTCGCCTACCAGCTGACATCGATCGTCGCCGGATCGCTCGCTCCGATCATCGCCTTGTCGCTGTACCGGGCATATGGCTCGGCGTTGCCCGTCGCCATCTATGTCGCGGCCGCCTGCATGATCAGCGGAACGAGCGCATGGCTTGCCCGTGAGACCCGGGGCGTCGAGCTGGACGCGATCCGCTAGCTACTCGCCCGGCCTGTAGCGCCGCTCGGTGTGGCCCTTCAGCTGGTCGGGATAGAAATAGACCTCCCGAAGATTGCCCGACGCGTAGCGCTCCGCTTCGTCGTTGAAGTGCGGCGAGGCGGGATCGCCGCTCTCGCCCCCGGCGGTGACCGCTCTTGCGCGCACGCGCTTGCCGAACTCGACGACCGCGACGAAGCTGTTGCCGCTCGTCCCGTACCATTTTTTCGTCCCCGGCTTCGGGCTCGAGCCGAACGCTGCGAGCGTTCCATAGGCGCTCGAAGCGAACGGCACGGGAATGCTTTGGGCAGCGTCGCTGAACGGATGATCGATCGCCGCCGAAATGCGCTGGAAGCGGTTGATCTCGCCCCACGGAACGCTCGACCAGCCGAAGTCGCGCTTCAGCCGCGCCGACGCGTCGGCGAGGGCCTGCAGCTTCTGCGCCGGGCTGGTGTCGCGGCCTAGCCGCATCATGCTCTTGTTGCCCGGTTCGTCCTTCGGCGGGTCCAGCGCCCTGCGGAGCTCGTCTCCCCAGAACATGGCGAGCGACTGCGCGACGGAGCCGGCGCTCCAGCGATAGTCCCAGCCGCGAAGCGTATTGATCGGGGCCGCCAGCCGGTCACGGCGAGGATCCTTCTTGGGAAGCGCATCATAGGCCTTCAGGAGCTGCGGGATCAGTTCGGCAAAGCCCGGCTGCTGATTGTCGAACGCCGCCGCCTGGAGCCGGTCGAGGGTCCATCCCCTGGCACCGTCCAGCAGCCGGAGCGCGTGGATCCCGCGATAATTCTCGCCGAACATGTCCATGTATTTCGGGAAAAGCTTCGGATCGGGGCTGTTCGCCCCCGCCGCGCGATAGGGCCAGCTGTTGGTGTTCTGCACCCAGCCATTGGGCGGGTTGATCGTGTTCGGGAGCTCGGCGAGCGTGTGGAGGCGACCCCAGTCGGCGGCCGGGTCGCTTCCATCCACCGGTTTCGTGAAATCGAAGCGGTCGTTGCGGACCGGGACGAACTGCGGGTGGAGGTAGGCGATCTCGCCATTCGCACTGGCAAAGATTGTGTTGTTCGAACTGTTCGCCTTGAGATCCGCAACTCGAAGGAAGTCCTTCAGGTCGCCCGTCTTGGTCCTCAGAAAGCTCTGCTGGAGCGCCGCGACCGGCTTGTCCATCATCGCAAAGGCGATCCAGCGGCCGTTCGCCTCACGCACGACCGGGCCCCGGTGCGTGTGCCAGGTGGCGAATTCGCGAGCGCCGGATGTTCCATCGCTGGTCCGGTAGCGGATCGTGACGACCTCTTTCCTCAGCGGACGGCAATCCTTGCCGTAGACGTAGCAGGGACCTTTTGCCCGCCTTTCGACCTTCTCGGCGAACTCGTCGACATTATCGACGCCGCTCGACGTGTGCATCCAGCCGGTGCGCTCGTTGAAGCCCTGGTAGATGAAGAACTGGCCCCAGGTCGCGGCGCCATAGGCGTTGAGGCCGTCATCGCTCGTCACCTGCAGTTCGGAGCGGAAGAAGAAGCTCGTGTGGGGGTTGATCAGAAGCAAGGATCCGGTGCCGCTCGACGTGATCGACGGAGCGATCGCAATGCCGTTGGAGCCGCGCGGCTCATTGTCCGGTATCGCCGGCGCGGCCGTCCGCCTGCCGCCGTAGAACCTTTGAAGCTCGCTAAGATCGATCCGCTCGATGTCGCCGCCGATGCTGCCTTCGGTGAAGCTCAGCGCCATCCACGGCTCGAAGCGGGCGAGGACCCGCGGATGGACGTTCGGGTGGGTCGCGAGATAATAGTTCAGGCCCGCGGCCCAGCCGTCCATCAGCCGCCTCAGCCAATCCGGGCTCTGGGAATAATTGGCCCGCAGCTCGGGCTCGCTGACGTAGAGCCGGGCCCGCAGATCCTGCCAGATCGCCTTCTCGCCTTCCGCTTCGGCCGTTCGTCCGAGGTTCGTCAGATAGTTGGCCTCGATACGGGGGAAATCATCCTCCGCCTGAGCGTAGATCATCCCGAAGACCGCATCGGCATCGCTCTTGCCGCGGACGTGGGCGATGCCCCAGTCGTCGCGGGTGATCGTCACCCGCTCGGCCTGCGCCTTCCATTGCCGGAGCTCGGCTGGCGAGGCGGCCGTGAGGACGAACAGCAGGGGAAGGAGCGCTGAGCGGGTGCGGCTATGCATCCGGCAGCGATTGCTTCGCTTTTCCCCAGCCCGCAAGCGCCTTCGATCTGGCGCGCTTCAGCAATTCGCTCGCCTCGCGGATCGAGAAGGCGTGGCCGCTGTCGAAATCGTCGAGCTCGTCCCACGTGACCGGCGCCGCAACCGGCGCTCCCTCGCGGGCGCGGGCGGAGTAGGGCATCACGGCCGTCGCCCCGCGCTGGTTGCGCAGCCAGTCGATGAAGATCCGGCCGGTGCGCTGCGCTTTCCGGATATTGGCGGTGAAGCGCTCGGGCTCGGCCTCCGAGACCGCCCTCGAGAAGCGATCGGCGAAGCTTTTCACCTCCGGCCAGTCGGCGGTCGAATCAAGCGGGACGACCACATGTATGCCCTTGCCGCCGGTGAGGAGCGGGAAGCTCTCAAGGCCGAGCTCGGCGACCAGGTCGCGGACCCGAAACGCGGCTTCCCTGACCCTGCCGAAGTCGAGCCCCTCGTCCGGGTCGAGGTCGAACACCAGGCGATCAGGACATTCGACCTTGTCGACCCTGCTGCCCCAGCCATGGAATTCCATCGTGCCCATCTGCACGCAGGCGAGCAGGCCGCGGATGTCGTCGAAATAGAGATAATCCTCGGTCTCGCCGTCCTTCTCCTCGATCGGGATCTGCTTCACGTGCGGCCCGAACGTGCCCTTGTCATGCTTCTGGAAGAAGCATTCGCCGGTCCGGCCGCCGGGGCAGCGGATGAGGGTCATCGGCCGGTCGGCGCAATCGACCATGATCAGCGGCGCGATCGTCGCATAATAGTCGGCGAGATCCTTCTTGGTGAGGCCGAGCTCGGGGTAGATCACCCGTTCGGGGCTCGAGATCTCGATCCCGAAATCCAGTGCGTTCCTCGTTTTCGCTTTGGCTCGTGACGCCGGTTTCGGCTTCGCCTTCATGCCCGCCTCGTCGAGGGGCTTGGGGACCTCGCGAACGACCTCGCTCGCACTCTTGTCCTCGCGAAGGGAAATGAAGCTCGGGTGGCGGAGCACTCCATCCGACGTAAACTCCGCAAACGCGATTTCGGCCACCAGCCTGGGCTTGATCCAGTGCGCCCCCTTGCGGTCGGGACGAGGCACTTCGACCGCCGCCTCGTCGGTCGCGAGCGGCTCCATCCGCTCCATCAGGTCGTCGATCAGGGCGCCGTTGAAGCCGGTTCCGACCTTGCCCGCGTAGATCAGCCGGCGCCCGTCGCGAGTGCCCAGGAGCAGGGAGCGGAAACCGCGGCGCTTGTCGCTTTCCGACCAGCCGACGATCACGAATTCCTGCCGCTGGATGCATTTGACCTTGAGCCAGTTGCGCGATCGCTCGCCCCGGTAGGGCGCATTGGCGACCTTGGCGATCAGCCCCTCGCCCCCGGCCTTGCAGATCTCGCGGAACAGCTCCTCGCCGCGGCCAATCACATGGTCGCCGAACAGGATCGGCGGCTGGACTCCCGCGAGCAGCGATTTCAGCCGGTCCTTGCGCTCGATCGTCGGCAGGCGGGTGATGTCCTCGCCGCGATCGACGAGGAGGTCGAAGGCATAGAAGGCAAGGTTTCTGCCCCGGCTTTCCTTCAGCGTGGATTGAAGCAGCTGGAAGTCGGGCTTCCCGTCCTTGTCGAGGGCAACCGCCTCGCCGTCGATCAGGCAGCCGGACGGGAGGTGGGCGGCCGCCTTGACCAGCGCCCGGAATTTGTCGCTCCAGTCCTTGCCGTTTCGGGTCCAGGCGGTGGCGGCGCCGGTGCCGGTCGCGATCAGCAGCCGGTAACCGTCATATTTGTATTCGAACAGCCAGTTCGAGCCTGCCGGAACCTCATCGACCAGGGTCGCCAGCTGGGGCTGCTGGAACGGAGGCGGCGCCTCGGCGGCCTTCTTGCTTGCCCGGCCGCCCTTCTGGCCGCCACGATTGGAGCGCCAGACGTCGCTTCCCGATGCGATCTCGGCCATCGTCCGGCCGGTCGTCACGCTGGTCACGAATTCGTCGACCAGCCCGTCGCCGTCCTCGGCATCGGCAAAATCGTCGGTGACCTTCTTGAGCATCCAGCTCTCGCGCTTCTCGCCGCGGCGCGGCTTCAACCGGAACATCACCCACTCGCCCTTCATCCGCTCGCCTTCGAGCGTGAAGTGCAAATGCCCTTCCTCGAGCGTCTTGCGGGGGTCCTTGTCGGGATGCGGGATCCAGCGGCCATGGTCCCACAGCATCACCGTCCCGCCGCCATATTCGCCCGCCGGGATCGTCCCTTCGAAACTGCCGTAGTCGAGCGGATGGTCTTCCGTCCGCATGGCGAGGCGCTTCTCGTTGGGATCGAGGCTCGGCCCCTTC
>DASSFK010000425.1:0-5732 GCA_035694565.1 Sphingomicrobium sp. | reverse complement strand
CCGTCCGGATCCTCGAAGCTTCGGCCGTACATCATTCCCCCCATGTCCTGCTTTGGACCGGGGTCGGCCTTGCCGCCGTTGGCGGCCGCGGCGTCGACAAGCTGGTCCACTTCGGCCGCACTGTCGCACGACACGCAGAGGAGGACCTGGCTGCTGGTGTGGGCGTCGGCAATCGGCTTGTCGGTGAACGTCGAATAAAAGGGCTTGGACAGCAGCATCACATTGATGGTGTCCGAAAGAACCATCATTGCTGCGGCTTCATTGCTGAACTTCGGCTCGTTGCGGGCGCCGATCGCCTCGTAGAAGCGCTTCGACGCCTCGAGGTCCGCAACCGGCAGATTTACAAAGATCATACGCGACATGGTCTGTCTCCTGAGGGATTGCTCGCTTCAGTCTTTGAGGGGGAGAAGGGAGCGAAGCCGCGGCTCGCGAAGCCACAGGCCGCCCCAGACGAAGAGTCCGAGGTAGATGCCGAACAAGGTGTGGCTGAAAAGCGGGCTGCCAACGCGCAATTGGGTCGCAACCGCGCCGCCCAGATAGCCGGTCAGGAGAACCGCGCCGAGGAAGGCGGACCGTGGCCAGGCGTAGAGTGCAGTGCAGACGGCGAGGATCAGGCCAAGCTCTCGATAGAAGCCGGGATCGGCCGGGATTCCCAACGGAGGGCTATTGGCGATCATCATCTCCGGCGCGAGGAGCTTTCCGCCCGCATCCAGCGCGAGAAAGGCGATCGCGAGACCGCTAAGTGCCCAACCGGTCCTGAGCCTGTTCTTCGAAAACTCCCGGCCGTCGATTGTCGCCGTCGCCATTTTCTCTCTCCCTTGCGACTCGATTCGCTTGCCTTTTGCCGCCTGAAGTCATAAAATGCAACCGACTCGTTAGAAAAAGTAACTAAGCTGGTGAATCTCGAAACGAAAAGACGCTACGACGACGCTTGCGGTACGGCCCATGGCCTGGAGCTGATCGGCGAGCGCTGGGCTCTGCTGGTCCTCCGCGAGCTGATGCTTGGCCCTCGCAGGTTCTCGGACCTTCGAGCCGATCTGCCCGGAATCAGCGCCAATGTGCTGACTCAGCGACTGACCGAGCTTGAGGAGCGCGGCCTCGTGCGCCGGAAGAGGCTTCCGCCCCCTGCCGCTTCGCAGGTCTATGAGGCGACGGAGTGGGGCCTGGAGGCCGAGCCGGTCGTCCAGGTCCTCGGCCGTTGGGCGGCGCGCTCGCCCCTTCACGATCCGACCATGCCGATCAGCGCGACCTCGATCATGCTGAGCCTCAAGACCATGGCCGACGAGAAGAAGGCCAAGGGCTTCGAAGCGCGAATCGGTTTCCGCCTCGGCGATGAGTCTTTCGTCGGCCGGATGCGCAAGGGGCGCTTCAAGGTCGCACGAGGTGAGCCGGAGGACACGGACTTCACCTTCACCGGCACACCTCCGCAGTTGGCAGCGGTGATTTACGGCGATGCTCCCCTCGATTCGATGGGATTCGAGGGCAATGCGACCCTTGCAAAGCGGTTCGCGACCCTCTTCCCTCTTCCGCCCAAGGCGGAGGTCAACCGCTAATCCCCATTATTGAGGCGCTCGCGCCCTTGCCGTAAGGCGGTGGTGATGACCGATATCCCCAATGTGAAGCCCGAGAGCCGGAGCGAAACCGTTCTTTCTGCGCCGGACAAGATGGCCAGGATCCGTGACCTGTTCGGAATCGACAGCGACATGGAAGTGCCCGCGTTCAGCGAGGCCGACGAGCGCGTTCCCGATCTCGACCCCGCCTACGTTTTCGATCCGGATACGACGCTCGCAATCTGCGCAGGCTTTTCGAAGAACCGCCGGGTCATGGTCCAGGGCTATCACGGCACCGGCAAGTCGACCCACATCGAGCAAGTCGCGGCACGCCTCAACTGGCCGCTGATCCGAATCAACCTCGACGCCCATATCAGCCGAATCGACCTCGTCGGCCGTGACGCGATCGTCCTTCGGGACGGCCAGCAGGTCACGGAATTCCGTGAAGGTCTTCTTCCGTGGGCGCTCCAGCACCCGGTCGCGCTTGTCTTCGACGAATATGACGCCGGCCGGCCGGACGTGATGTTCGTGATCCAGCGCGTTTTGGAAACCGAGGGCAAGCTGACCCTCCTCGATCAGAACCGAGTGATCCGTCCGAACCCGTTCTTCCGGCTGTTCGCGACCACCAACACGATTGGCCTCGGCGACACGACCGGCCTCTACCACGGCACCCAGGCGATCAACCAGGGCCAGATGGACCGCTGGAACATCGTCACGACGCTCAATTACCTTCCGGCGGCGGTCGAGGCGCAGATCGTGCTGGCCAAGTCAGGCGAGTACGACAGTCCGCACGGCAAGGAGACCGTCGAGAAGATGATCAAGGTTGCCGATTTGTCGCGTCAGGGCTTCATCAACGGCGATATTTCGACCGTCATGAGCCCGCGCACCGTGATCAGCTGGGCACAGAATGCGCTGATCTTCGGCGACGTCGGTTTCGCTTTCCGGGTGACTTTCCTCAACAAATGCGATGAGGCCGAGCGCCCGCTGATCGCGGAATATTATCAACGCGTCTTCGGAGCGGACCTTCCGGAGAGCGTCGCAGTCAGGGCATAGGAAAAGGCGCCCCGGAAGCCCGGAGCGCCTCGCCTTTTTTCGCGATCCGATCAGCCCAGCAGGAAGTCGCCGGGATCCACGCCATTGGTGTTGAGGAGGATGATGGCGAGGTCCGGATTTCCGCCATCCAGATTGCCGTAGACCACCGTCACCGGACCGAGAACGTTGCTGGCACCGGACTGACCGTCGATGTCGATGCCGAGGGCGCGCTCCGCGCCGTTGACGCTTTCGTACACCTTGTACGTCAGGTCCCAGGCATCCTTGTTCGCGCTGGTCCCGTCGAAGTGGAACGAGCCGAGGCCGCTAAGGTCGATGGTGTCGTTACCGTTGGCATCAAAGTCGGTGAGGATGTCGACCGACATCTTGCCTGTCTTCAGGACGGATTTGGTGGCGCCGATCTCCGCGACGAACATGTCGTCGCCGGCCCCGAGCTTGACGACGTCCAGTCCGTCGCCCCCGTAAATCCTGTCGGATCCGTTTCCGCCGAGCAGGACGTCGTTCCCGCCATTGCCCTTCAGAATGTTGTCGAGGTCGTTTCCGATCAGTTGGTCGTTGCCGGAGCCGCCGATCGCATTCTCGATCTCGGCATTGTACGCGATCGCAATATTGTCGACCGGACGGCCGTCCGGGCCCACGCCATTGGCCGCGAAGAATGCTGCGAAATCCGCTTCCGTGGTCAGGCCGAACGCGGCCCCGAAATAGGCCTTCGTCGCTTGGTCGATCTTGAAACCGGCGCTGCTGAACGCTCCCTCGTTGATGTCGATGATGTTGTTGGCGTTGAATCCCGACAGATCGAGCGTGTCGCTGCCGCCGCCGTCCCAGATCGTCACGATCGGGGCAGTGTTGGTGGCGAAGTCGAACACGCCGCGGTCAGCATTGCTGTTGAAGCCGTAGACGGTATCGCCGCTGCGCGTGGCGTAGTCGGCGCCATAGACATTCTGGACGGCCAGTATGTCATGCACCTGCGGCGTCTGGGCGTAGACGAACACGCTGTTGGCGCCGTTCCACCGCACTGCCGCCTGACCGGTCACTGAGCCGTCGAAATAGCTCATGATCGTGTACTGCTGGCTGTCCTGGAAGAAATAGGCGTCGTTCTCGTAGGTGATGGGATCCGGAACCCCGTCGCCATCATTGTCGTCGCTGGCATTGTACTCGCCGCCGTGCGCCAGGCCGAAGCTGTGGCCAAGCTCGTGCGTGATCGCCTGCCAGGCATAGCCGCCGATCGACGTGTCGGCGAAGATGTTCGGACGGCCGCTGACCGCGCCGCTGTAGAGATAATTGCCCCAGACGTCGCCCGAGACTCGGCCGGCCTCGACAAACCCGAAGGAGTTAAGCGCTTCCTCCTGCGGATAATAAGCGTGCGCCCCGGCGGCTGGGCTCATCTGCACGAAGCCGAACGTGATGTCGGCTTCAGCGGCAGACGACGCCGGCTGGATCGTCACATTGATGAGGTCGTCCCACAGCTGCAGGTTGGCGATCGCCATTGACCGCTGCTGCTCATTGAATGGAGCGAAATGGCCGAGGAAGATCTGGATGCTGTCAGCCGTCAGGACGAAGCCGTCCGGGCTGATCTCCGTGTAATAACTGTTCTGAACCTCTTCGAGCGAATTCCAGAATCCGAAGGTCAGGACGCCATCGTCTAGCGCTCCATTATTGCCGTAAGTCCAGTCGGCCCCGTCGCGCGTCAGATTGTCGGCCGCGTCGTCGGGAGTGTAAATTTCTTTGCCGTTGGGAGCCGTCTGACCTCCAAACGGATCCGCCGACGCGTCGCCGGTGTTCGCAAACTCGCCTGCCGAAAAACCCCTGTCGGCCGTAAAATTGCCGACGGTTCGGTCGCCCAGGGACATGGGCGAATAGTCAACGTCCATTCTGTACACAGCTTACTCTCCCCACTGAGAATTTTTAGGAATCCAGTTTAATCGGAACGTGCGGCTTCTTGGTGCCGGCGAGCAGCGTCTCGAAGGCGTCGATGGGGCCCTGGACGACCCAATCGCCTTGGACCTGAACCAGGGACGCCGACGATTTGAGGGGCGACATTTCGCCCATGGGACGGGCGAGCCGAACCGGAGTGACCTCGAGCGTCAACGTCTTGCGCCCTCGGGCGGTCGCCCGTGCCTCGCCTTTCACTCGGAGCAGCAGCTGATCTGCCTGCCGCCGAATGTTCGGACCGAGCTTGAGGTCGCCCGCGGTCGCGAGGGCGACCGGCAGGCTGGTGTATCTTTTGGCCTTTCTGACCAGCTGGTCGCAGATCGATCGGCGCTGAGCGTCCGGGATTTCGCCCGAGAGCTCGCAAGCTACGACAACGCGCTGGGCACCGATCAAGGCCGGTGCCGGTGTTTCTGCTGCTGCCATGGATGTCGCCGCGACCGCCACGCCCCACAGAATAGGCTTCCTGACCAACCCGAACCCCTCCAGTGGCAGCCGGCGAATCAATCGCAAGGCATGATAACCTCAAGGGTTTTTCAACTATGTCAATGCGTTGACCTCGCATTCTCGGCACAACGAAGCGACTGGCCGTTCGATGGATTTGCCGTCCATCGCAATCCAAGTTTCGATTTTTGCGGGTAGCAGCTAGACGACGGACATGCCCGAGCGCACTCCAATCGAAGAATTTCGGCGGGCTCTGGCCGGAGCGGCTCGGGCGATCGCGCGCGATCCGGAAATCGAAGTCATTTTCGCATCCGAAGCCGCGCCCGCCTCCGGGAAGACCGCTCGAGTCCCTTCTCCCGGTCCGTCGCTTCAGTCGCAGCTGGTTGCGGAGGCTCGCGGTGCAGCCGATTCCGTCGCCCTTCGCCTTCGGCACCATGACGACCGGCTCCATTCGTCACAGGCGCCGCTGGACCCCGATGCCCGGGCCGTGTTCGACGCGTTGGAAACCGCTCGCTTCGAGGCTCTAGGCGCCCGGACAATGGACGGCGTTCGCGGCAATCTTGCCGAGTTGACCGAGGCTCGGGTGCGCGGCGATGCCATCCTGAGAGCCAGGTCGGCGGACGAGGTCCCGCTTTCGACCGCCATCGGCCTGCTGGCGCGCGAGCGGCTGACCGGCGACGCGCCGCCTCCGAGCGCCAAGTCCGGTCTCGAGCTGGTCGCTCCATGGATCGAGGAGAAGGCGGGCGTCGAGCTCGACGC
>DASSFK010000424.1:0-5246 GCA_035694565.1 Sphingomicrobium sp. | reverse complement strand
CCTCGGCCGCCTTGGCGAGGACATGAATCTCGATCGTGGAATCGCTGCTGCGCGTCGCTGCGGAATCATGCTGCTTGCCCAGATGCAGGCCGCGCTCGGCTCGCTGGACCGCGTCGAAAGGGTCGTGAAGCTCGGCGTCTTTGTGAACAGCGCTCCAACCTTTACCGATCAGCCCAAGGTCGCCAACGGCGCATCGGAACTGATGCAGGAGGTGTTCGGGGAGGCCGGCCGCCACGCCCGCAGCGCCGTGGGCGTCGCGGTCCTTCCGCTGGGTGTCGCCGTCGAAGTGGATGCGATCGTCGCGGTCAGGGACTGACCCTCTCGATCCTGGCCCGAAGGGATTCGCGCACCGGGGCCTGCACTACGGCTCCGGTTTTCCCGAGAATAGCCTGATCGCCTTCGCGGCGGCTTTGGAGCTTGGCGCGGGCATCGAGTGCGACTTGCGGCTGACGAAGGACGATCGCGTGCTCGTCTTTCACGATGCCGATGCCTGGCGGATGTGCTCAAGCCCGCTGGTGATCGGCAAGTCCACCCACGCCGAAATCAAGAGACTGCATGTCGGGGAGGGGCCGATCCCCACGCTCGAAAGCCTCCTCAAGCTCGTGGACGGACGGGTCCCGTTGCTGCTCGAGGTCAAGGTCGAGAACGACATCTGGCGCTGGATGCCGGCGTTCAGGCAAGCCCTGAAGGACTATCGCGGCCCTTACGGAATCATGAGTTTCGATCCCCGAGTCCCCAGGCTTCTCAAGACCAATCTACCTGAAGTTCGACGGGGCCTGGTCATCAGGGAGGGGCTCCCGGTACTGAAGCGGAGGGTGGCGCTGTGGCTCGCCGATCCCCATTTCATCGCCGTGGAACGGACCGCCCTGACGAGTGCCTGGGTCGCAAGCGCTCGGCGGCGCATGCCGGTCTACAGCTGGACGATCCGAGACCCCGCGCAGCGCGCGCAAGCGCAGGTTCACGCCGACTGCCTAATCTGGGAAGCCGATGGCCGACCGTGAAACCGGAGTCGTTGCGAAGCTGGCCTCGGGCGTAAGCGGCTTCAACAAGGCGGCGTGGGACAGGCTCGCGGGTGGCGATCCGTTCGTCAGCCACGCATTCCTCGCGGCGCTCGAACTGTCAGGCAGCGTCGGCAAGGGCACCGGCTGGACTCCTGCTACGATCCTGATCGAGGATGGTTCGTCCCACCTGATTTCAGCCATGCCTTCGTATCTGAAGACCCATAGCCAGGGCGAATATGTGTTCGACCAGGGCTGGGCGGAGGCATTCGACCGAGCCGGCGGGACCTATTATCCAAAGCTCCAGATCGCAATTCCCTTCACTCCGGTGCCCGGCCCGCGCCTGCTCGGCACCAAGCCGCAGAGCCTGTTGGGCGCAGCCGAAGCCGTGGTCATCCAGAACGAGATTTCATCGGCCCATATTACGTTCGTGGACGAGGCGGGGGCGGCCGAGTGTGAACGGCGCGGCTGGCTGATCCGCGACGGCATTCAGTACCACTGGAAATCGCGTGGCTATCGCGACTT
Source organism: Sphingomicrobium sp. (assembly GCA_035694565.1). Classification (GTDB taxonomy): domain Bacteria; phylum Pseudomonadota; class Alphaproteobacteria; order Sphingomonadales; family Sphingomonadaceae; genus Sphingomicrobium. Next base: position 3,723 of record DASSFK010000424.1, on the reverse strand, counting down.
CGAGGACTTCCTGGCGGCGCTCGCGAGCCGGAAGCGCAAGGCGATAAGAAAGGAACGCGAGAGCGCGCGGAAGAACCTCGAGTTCGTGGCTCTTCGCGGTTCCGAGATCGGTTCGTCGGAGTGGGACTGGATGTGGCGCTTCTACCAGGACACGGGCGCCCGGAAGTGGGGCCACCCCTATCTGACCCGCAAATTCTTCGACCTGATCGGCGAGAGCATGGGAGACAGGCTGCTGCTGTTCCTTGCTCTTCGTGACGGCAGGCCGATCGCCGGGGCGCTCAACTTGATCGGGCCGGATTCGCTCTACGGACGCTATTGGGGGGCGGTCGAGGACGTGCCGTTCCTCCATTTCGAGCTTTGCTATTATCAGGCGATCGAGTGGGCGATCGCGAATGGCCTCGCCTATGTCCAGGCGGGCGCTCAGGGTGAGCACAAGCTCGGTCGCGGCTATGAGCCGGTGGTCACCAAATCAGCCCATTTCATCGTCGATCCGGGCTTCCGCGAGGCCGTCGGACAATTCCTCGACGAAGAGCGACGAGCGATTACGGCCGAGATCGAGTGGCTTCGGCGGGATCTGCCCTATCGGCAGGCCAGCTCCTCGTCGGCGTAGATCGCGACGGCTCGACGCTCGGCGTCGGCGACTCCCCGGTACATGGCGCGGGTCGTGAAGCCCCAGGCGCATTGTCCGGACGGCGAGACCGCGATGAGACCGCCAAGGCCACCCAGTTCCTTGATATCCTGAAGCGTGCCGTCGAGCGCCTGTTGCAGCGACTCTCCGGCAAGACGGACACGCTCGCCTAGCTGGTGGCCCGCAACCGCACGGATGAAATATTCGCCTGATCCGGTCGCCGAAACCGCCGCCGATCGATCGTCGGCATAGGTGCCCGCACCGATCAAGGGTGAATCACCAATGCGGCCCCATTGCTTTGCGGTCAGCCCGCCGGTGGATGTGGCTGCGGCGACATGGCCGTCCTCGTCGACGGCCACCGCGCCGACCGTGCCGTACTTCACGTCGGCGTCAAAGCCGCCCTTTTCCAGCAGCTCGTCGAGCTGGCGGCGGCGTTCGGCAGTCACGAACCAGCTGTTCTCGACTTGCTCTAGCCCGGCTTCGCGAGCCAGTCGGTCCGCGCCCTCGTAGGAGAGGAAAACGTGCGGGCCGCGTTCCATCAGGACGCGGGCAAGGCTGATCGGAGCGCGCGTCGTTCGGGCTCCGGCTATCGCTCCTGCGCGTCGATTGGCGCCGTCCATGATCGCCGCGTCGAGCTCCACAATGCCTTCCGCGTTGAGCGTGCTTCCCCGGCCGGCGTTGAAGCAGGGGTCGTCCTCGAGCATGCGCACCGCGGCTTCGACCGCATCGATCGCGTTTCCCCCTTTGCTCAGGATCGCAGCGCCCGCATCGAGGGCATTGCGAAGGCCCTGGCGGGCTCGCTCCTCATGATCGGAATCACCATGGGCAGGGCGCATCGCACCGGCGCCCCCGTGAATCACGAGCTTCCACTTCGACATCGCCCGAGCGCCTAGCAGAGCCGGGCGGGGGAATGCGAGCCGCTTGACTCCATCAACAGCAGAGATATTATTATGATATCACTTTTTGCCATGGAGGCATTTGTGTCTACAGGGGACGTAGTTGCACTGAATTCGAGCCGCGAGCGCGACGCTCCGGCAAGTAGCGGCTATCCGATGCTGCTGGTCCTGCTCCTGCTTTTCGCCGTGACGATCTGGGGCGGGATCCGGATCGCCAACGACGCTGGAGGTCTGCTCACCGCGGTCGCGGTGCTCGGCGCGCCACTGCTGTTCATCTTCCTCGCGTGCGGTTTCTACATGCTTCAGCCGAACCAGGCCGCGGCGATCACCCTGTTCGGCGACTATCGGGGGACCGACCGGACCTCTGGCCTTCGCTGGGTCCTGCCGTGGCTGATGCGCAAGAAAATCTCGGTCCGCGCAGTCAACTTCATTTCCGACCGGATCAAGGTGAACGACTTGCGCGGAAACCCGATCGAGATCGCCGCGCAGATCGTCTGGCGCGTGGTCGATACGGCCCAGGCCCTGTTTGACGTCGACGACTATCGAGAGTTCGTGAAGGTCCAGGTCGAAGCGGCGATCCGTACCATCGGCTCGCGTTATCCCTACGACGACTTCGAGCATAAGGAGATCACTCTTCGCGGCAATCACGACGAGGTCGGCGTCGAGCTTCGCAAGGAGCTGATCGCTCGGCTCCCGGTCGCCGGAATCACCATCGATGAGTGCGGCTTCACCCACCTCGCCTATGCGACCGAGATCGCAGGGGCCATGCTCCGCCGCCAGCAAGCGCAGGCCATCGTCGCGGCCCGCCGGACCTTGGTCGATGGCGCCGTTGGAATGGTCGACATGGCGCTCGATGCCTTGTCAGAGAAAAACGTCGTCCATCTCGATGACGAGCGCAGGGCCGCGATGGTCTCGAACCTGATGGTCGTGCTCTGCGGCGAACGCGACACGCAGCCCGTGGTGAACACCGGCACGCTTTACACCTAGGGTCGACATGGCTGGCGGCGGCGATCGCAAGGCATACCCGTTGAGGGTCGATCCGGACCTTTGGTCCGCGGTCGAGCGCTGCGCCGCCGCCGAGCTTCGAAGCGTGAACAGTCAGGTGGAATGCCTTCTTAGGGAAGCCCTCAAGGCTCGGGGCGTGACGCTCGAGCCGCCGCTGCCAGTGAAGCGCGGACGCCCGAAAAGGGAGGATTGAGAGTGGCCGACTGGTTTGCTCCCAAGCGTTTCGGAATTGGCGCCGGGAAACCGATCAGCTGGCAGGGCTGGCTCCTGACGATCGGCTATTGCCTTCTGATCTTCGGCGCCGGGCTGCTGTTCCTGAAGAGCCTGCTTGCCTTCTTTGCTCTCCTAATCCCGGCGACGGGCGCCTTCCTGATCATTTCGGCGAATACCACCCGCGGAGCGTGGCGCTGGCGCTGGGGAAAGGGCGACTAGCCGAGCGACAGGTCGTGCTGCTGATTGAGCAAGCGCCACTCGTCGAGATCGGCATGCATCGCTCGCGCCGCTTGCTCCACAAGATCCCCCGCGCGCGAGAGGTTGGATGGTTCGAGTTCCATTCGTTCCGCGATCTGCTCCAGCACATTCGCGGTCTGCTCGGACCGGACGGCGCTTCCGACATAATCGCCCTGCACACGAATTCCGAAGACGGCCGTGCCGATTGCCGGGAGGCCGGCCGAGAGGATCGTGAACCAGTTGCTGTTGTGCTTCACCCAGTCCGGCGCGATCCAGAATCCGACGAGCAGCACGGCACAACCGATCATTGCGAGCGTGAACAGGCTTAGCCCGATGACCTCCAGCCGATGATCGAGACGCTCCGCCTGGCTCGCGGCCGATCGATGGTACGCGACCTGCGGTGCAAGCTCGTGCTCCGCGATCGTTCGGGTGAGCGCCGTCAGGCGTGGTGAATCGATCGAGCCGGACGGGCAGCCCATCGCCCGCCACACGGCCGAGGCATACCAGTCGACCCACCTGCCCGAGGTTGGGTTCGCGGCCGTGCCGGGATGATCCGGCGCAGCCAACCCAAGCAACTTCAGGCTGCGCATCGGCCTCAACCGCTCCGCAAGCTGTCGATAGTCGAGCCATCGGCGATGCCATTGGTGGCGAATGCCGACCTGGGTGTTAAGAAGAATGGCGAGCACAGCGGCGAACTCGGCGAAGGCGAAGAATTTCTTGGCCCCGGGCAGGACCAGGGTCATC
>DASSFK010000423.1:0-12255 GCA_035694565.1 Sphingomicrobium sp. | reverse complement strand
GGCATAATGGTCCGCGTCCATTCCTCCACCCTGGTCCCGCCACACCGCCGTAGGAATGCGCGCGAGCAGCATATCGATGAGCACTGATGAAGGCGCCGAAATGCCGTAGGCAAAGCCACGCATGTCGAAGCGGTACATCGGCGCATTGTTGATCCGCGCATTGCCGGGCAAGGCGACCTTATTCTTGAGGACATACTGACCGCCCGGGTGCGGGCGGAGCACGACTTCCCGTCCGTCGTCGTCCAGGCGGCGACAAAAGTCGGTGAATGCGTCGACGAACTCCAGCTTGAAGTTGCCCGCTCCATTCAATCGCACCGAATGGAGATTTTCACATACCAGCCCGGTCGGATTGCCGTTCCGAGCGACGGAATTGGTAGGAAGCTGCAAGACCGACGTCGGGCCAGTGACGAAGACCTTCGCGCGCTGGGATTGAGCAATCGAGCCAAGTTGCTCAAGCCCGTACCAGCTGCAGACGATGTCGGCTCCGAATGAGGCGGTCGCGCCATGAGCGCGAACGTGATCGGCGCTGTGGCGGAAGCCAACGCATTCAAACCCATGCTGCAGCGTAACCTTCAGGTAACTGGGCGGAGCGTGAAGGAACACGGAATGCGTGGTGACATGATTGTGTAGATGGGATTCGCTCGCAGCGAATATCAAGCCCTCCCCGACAAGATGGCGATGGGCTTCCCAATCATCACTGTAGAATTGGATCTCGGCTCCGGTCTGGAAGCAAATATCTTCGAGCTCGGCCTGCCAAATCCCGAACAGATCCCGGCCGGAGAATTTCGTGGACACGAGAAACAGCGCGCGATGCCCAAAATCGCGCGCGGCCATGAACACCAGGGGCCGCAGGATGTTTACGTCCTGCACCAGATTGATCAGGAAAACAGCGGCGCGCCTGCTCAAAACAGCGCCAATCTGGAATCTAGACCCGCAAGGGGAAGCCCTGAGGTTTCCGAAAGAAACAAGCGGCACGGCCCGAACGCGTCAGACATGTGCACGCCGATACTCTTCATGGAAGTCGCGTAGGTCGCGAGACTGACGGGCACGTCACGATCTGCCGCGCCGCCCGCGCCGGTCTGCGGGTCCAGCCCGCCGGGAATCTTCCAAAACCTGCGGCCTGGGACGCTCGTGTTCTCGCGAACCTTACGTGAAGCGCCAGGGACCAGGCGAGGGAGTGCATCATCGGACACAAGCATCCCAAATCCGCCCGCTTCCTTTTGGAAGATCACGTCGAAAGCGAGATCGCCGGTGCAGTAAGGGCTTGCCACGGACAGTCCCCCTAGCGACTGCACCAGCTTGTGCGCAGGTCCGTTGATTGCGAAGCCGTGGACAAGCGCGAGGGTGGCCGCGCCGCCGGCCTTCCTCGCCTTCCGGCTTGTAAGAAAGGTTGCGAGACCGGCAGCTTCCGCCTTTGCCGAAGCGAGATCATCAACCGCTCTCTCGAATTGTTCGATCGAGTTTGGCGCGTGCCGCATCCGCCCAGACGCAAGATCTTCAAGGAAGGATTCCACATCCCGATAGATCCGCTGTCCAAGTCGAGCATATAAGGGATAGCCGACCGATATGACCTGGCACCCGGCCACCAAGGCCGTGACCGCCCGGTTCAGGGATTTAGCGGCACTGAACCCTTGTGCATTGACCGGGATGAAGCAGGCAAACGCATCCCGCAGGAGCCTTCGCTCGCGCTCCTCGCTCCACTCCAGGAGTCTGGTCCGTACTGGAACCTCGCCGAGCATCGCCAGACCTCTCGGACTGAGTGCTCGACTGTTGGTGAGGACCGTAAGCTCCACATCCATTCCACTATGACGCAGCCTCGAGAGGATGCCGGAATATGCTGCAACATCGCTCAATCCGACGTCGAAATGAGGATTGTCACCTACTCCGAACCAGGCAAGCCGCAGCATCTGGTCGTCTTTGGCTTTCGCGAGTTTGGCGGCCAGAACTCTGCTCAGGTCATTCGGGGTGTCTCCGTCCGCCGGGTCATTGACCACATGCCATGGCAGATCGGCTCGATAGTCTTCGACCGTCTGGGCCATCGCAGGTGTAGAGCAGAGAGCGAAGTCACAGCTGGGCAGTATCTGCGACAACCAGATTCGATATCGCGCGAGGCGGCTGTCGCTGGTCTGACTGAAATAATCATCGAACAGATCGACACCGACGAGTATGCCGCGTTCGAGCGACGCCGCGGCAGCGATCAACGCCCTCGCATCATGACATTTGCTGATAATGAGTACGTCGCATTCGGCCTTGTCGGGCGCAAATTCGGCGACATTGGCAAGTGCAATATCGATGCCGAGCTGGGACAGATGCGGCTTCAATCGGCCGTACCTTATCCGCGCTCCAGCATATTGTTTAAATTCTTCGGACGGAATGAGGACGCTGATTTTCATCCGTACAGCGCCTCCGACTGAAGCGCACCGTCCTTCAATGCCGGTGGACGGATCCGGGTGGTCCTATGGCCTTCCCTTGGCAATGCGCTGGCCGTCACGAGAGTCGTGCAAAGATGTTGGCCGCTCAAGTCCTGCGGCCTCAGGCCGCTCCGCAGCCACTCGGGAAGCGATGAGAAACGGGCAATCCAAAGATCTCGCGGTGGTCGCGCGACGCTATATACCGTCCGCCATAGCCGTCCTGCTTCACCTTCGCCGACCTGGATGGTGGCGGCGTCCATGGAAGGCGCTGCAAGCTTTCCCGCGTCAATGACCGACGTCCGGAAGGTCTTCCCACGAGCTTCCGTGGAAACAATCGCACAGGAAGCGGTTGCGACACCGTCATGCCGCATCAAAGAGGATAGCAGCCTCGGGCATCGCTTATCGTGAAGGATCACCCCGGATCCAAGATAGCCGACAAGAGAGGTCTCGGCATCGTCTGCAGCGAACTCGGCACGTTCGTAGGAACGCGTGCGTCCGGGAAATAGTCGATCCGCCAAGTCCGAGATCGCCGCGTCCGAATTTCCGATTAGTGCGATGCGCTGCGAGCCTGCGCCCGAGCTTAGTGAAAGCGCCTCGAGGGCCTGCTCGAGCACATCGTCATCCCAATCCTCGGGCCAGATCAGCCAGGTTATCGGCTCCGGTTCCTGGCTCCCTATGGGCTCCGGCCCAGATACCGGAACAAAAAGCTCCGCGTCAGTCAGGTCACGCGTACGCCGGCGTCGAATTGCCCCCACGAGCTGACCATCGCTCTTCCGCGACTTTCCGATCAGCCGGGGCCAGGCGGAGCGCACGCCGGGAACGGGCGCCTGAAAGGGAGCAGAGTCCGTGGGTGGCAGCTCGAACAGGGTTGCCGGTTGGCTCACGTCCGCTTCAGCAACGATCAGCGAAAGAAGCGTATCGCGACGGGATTTGCCAATTGCCCCTCCGGCCGCGCAGAGCACGGATAAGGTCGGGACCATGTCCGCCGCCAGCACCAGGGTTCCGCCGCCCGGCCGGAACGACCTCCTGCTCCTCAGACCGACCGCTGCCGCAAGAAAGGACTGGCCGGATTCAGCGGCGTCCGGACCATCCTCGCCAATTGAGATTCCGGCTATCTGGTCAAGCCACATCCTGAAATCAGGCTGAAACAGTGGCTCCGTTCCGTCGACGCCCGACAGATCCACCCGCATGCTCTCGACGAGAGGCGCCGCTCCTCGGACAATTGAGATCAGTCGCTCCGAAAGCAGCTGGCCCTGTCCAACGATGTCGATCGGAGCCGAGCCCCTGTCCCCTCGGGCGAGGGCGAGAAGCTCTGGGTAATGCAGACCACCTCGGCACAGGGATGGAAAGGGGAGCGGACGTGTTCCAAGGAGGCGCCCGTCAGGCTCCGCAAGAACGAAAAGAAGCGGGAAGTATGGATTCCAAAGGCTGACATCGACGAAGTCGAGGGAGGTGGTTGCAAGACCCTCCCCCACCATCATGAGCGTCCCGCTGCAAAAGGGATCATGTTGGAAAACCCGGACGACCATCGGGCCGCTTGATGGCAACCAGCGCGTTCGTAGCCGGCTTTGGTCAAGATACCATGAGTCAAGCAAGGAGCAGGGCGGATCGATGGCGTCCACCTCACCGAACTTGACGACATCCTCTCGAGGGTATCCCGAGAATCCAGCGAGCCAGGCGAACGAATTTTCGATGGCGGCGCGCTCTGCCGGATGGCGAATGTAACCCACCGGAAGGCCGTCAACAGAGAGAATTCCATCGGCCTGCCCAAGCTGCACGGCGCGAACCCATCTGACAGGCGGATCGTCCGGAACAGATAGATTGACGCAAGGGGCGGCCTCGCCGAAGGGCTCGCCCGGCGACGTGACGGGACGGCTTCCTGGCCGGTGATCCCACGTCCCCCGACCTTCGGAGTACCCAAACTCCAGGAAATGAAGAAGCGGATTGGCTCCCGACCTGGCCACGTCGACGTTCGCTCTGAGATAGGCATTCGTCGAGAAGTGCGGGCCCGGATCTCGACCCTCCCGCCAGCCAGAGTCGAGATAATGGAGCGCCGGGTCCGTGCCACTGTCCGCAACATCAGGATAGGTTTGAAGATACCAACGGCTCTCGAACAGGGAAGACTGCGAGATCAGTTTGGCGGCTAGAAAATCCCTCTTCCGGTGGCGCTGGCCGGTCAGCCAGCCCGAAAGCCATCCCAAGCCGCTCAGTCCACCAGGGGCGCGCGGATGAAATCGCAGCCGCTTCAAGGTTCGGAACTTTTTAGAGAGGGATGGCATTTCCGCCCAAAGCGACGACCGTTCATCAACTTGATTATCTTAGCCAATCCAACTGTTGGGTGCCTAGTTCGCCCAAGGCTATAGCCTTCAGCGCGAGCCACACAACAGCTGCTCGGGCAGTTTTCGACATGAGCTGCTTGCTTTAACTGTGCTTACGGACCATCCTTGCCGTGGAGGGGAAAATATCCCTATCAGAATGGCTTAATCGGAGCGCTAGTGGCGATGAGTGATGTGCGTCTTGCGAAAGTCTTCATCGGCTATGACAGCCGGGAAGACATCGCGTGGCAGGTTTGCCGCCACTCATTGCTTCGACACGCTGATGGCGATCTCACGGTGATCCCGCTCCGGCAGCCGGTGCTCCGTGAACTGGGCGTCTACACGCGCCCGCACGACATCGGCTCCTCGTCCGAGTTCTCACTTACCAGATTCCTTACGCCCTATCTCGCCGCATGGAATGGGTGGGTACTGTTTTGCGACTGCGACGTCCTATTCACGGTAGACGTTCGCAATGTCCTCATGAATCTCGATACGACGAAAGCGGTTTACTGCGTCCAGCATGACTATAGTCCGAGATACGACGTAAAAATGGACGGGAAACAACAGTCGGCCTACCCACGAAAGAACTGGTCGTCGTTCATCCTTTTTAATTGCGAGCATCCGGATGTTCGCGCGCTGACCCCGAACATCGTCAACTCGGTTAGCCCGTCGTTTCTGCACCGGTTTGAATGGATCAGAGACGAAGCGGCCATCGGGGCCCTCGACGTTGATTGGAACTTTCTCGAAGGCGAGTATCCAAGACCGGCGGATCCTCCCGCGGTGATCCATTACACCAATGGGGGTCCTTGGTTTGAACAGTGGCAGGGCTGCGATTACGCCGATCTCTGGTTGCGCGAACGGGATCTGTATCTTCAGTCGATAGCCAACCCGCAGATTCGTCAGGTCGCCTGATCCGTTACGCGGCGTCTACTCTGAAGTAACAATTGCAAGACATCTCTGGTCAGCCGTGCGCGGCGGCGGAGCACGTTTCGGCCCGAGCCCAGCTGTCTCATCAAAAGACGGTAGTCAACGAGCGCTGTCTTTCGATCATCCAGGGAACGGTAGAGCTCCCAGAAGCGATCTGCCCCAAGTACCGGAATCATGTTGAAGATGCCGTGAAAACCGAATGCCGGGCCGGGCGGTTTCGTGCGCTCGAATGCGAATCTCTCTGCGGTGGTTCGATCGGCAAAGCGTATGCCATACTGGTCTTCTAGAAGGGAACGGTTGGCTCGACATATCGCCAGATCTTCAGGGTGATCGCCCTTGAAACGTGAATCGCGACAAGCCTGGAGTAATTTTCGACTTCGCAACGAAAACCCCCCATTCCCAACATCAAGACCGTCCGGAAATTGAGGCCAAGGCGCCCCGATATAGTCAAAGGACAGGAATTCAGCTTGCCACGCGCTTTTGTCGAGCACGAAACCGTCCCATTGAACGATTAGGCAATGCTCGGTCCTGATATGGTCGAGAAGCTCCTCAAGCACGAACTTCGAATAATCCGACGCCGATCGAAGTCGCTTGATCGGGGCGAGACGAATTGAGGGATCCAGATCGCCGACAGGTGCGTCGGTGAATAACAGGCATTCGGCAAATTCCGCTTGATCAAGGCAGGTCCGGAGCGCGCTAATCGTACTCGCAACGTTCACTGAGGCGGCGGCACAAAGCGTCACCGTCGGGAGCTCCAACTTCGGCATGGATTTCAAACCGAAATGAGGAACTGCTCACAAAAACGGCTTAGGTGTGGGTGATGATAAGGGTCGTGCTGCACATCAGTATGCCATTTGCGCTTTAGGGCGGCCAATTCAGCCGCAAATCTAGCCCGGTTCGGCTTTGCAGAATCGCTTCCGCGCGACTTGGATTCGTGATGGATCAAGGTGGCACGAGGCTCGTAGAACGTTTGCCAGCCATTGGCATTGAGCTTCAGGCATAGATCAACGTCGTTGAACGCTACTGGGAATTCCCGCTCGTCGAAACCGCCAACGGACAGGAATTTCTCCCTCGCAACGACAAAGCATGCACCTGTCACCGCGCTGACCCGTTGAGGCAGTCGCGCCCGGTTGAAATAGCCCGGTTCATCATGACGCAATAGGCGGTGAGCATGTCCCGCAGCCCCTCCAATACCGATAAACACGCCGGCGTGTTGAACGGTTAGGTCGCCGTAGAGCAGCCGCGCGCCGACGGCTCCAATTTCGGGCCGCATTGCCTGACGAACGAGCAGACTGAGCCAATCCGGATCCGTCATTTCGACGTCGTTGTTAAGGAAGCAGAGAAATTCGCTCTCAGCACGGAGGGCGGCGGCGTTATTGATCGCTGAGAAGTTGAATGGGCCGGGAATTTGCAGAACCGTAACACCGTCTGCCGTGGCCTGCTTCAGATAATCAAGCGTTGCTGGATCATCACTCCCGTTGTCCACAATGATCAGATTGATGTCCGGGTAAGCGGTCGCGCGCAGTCCTTCCACGCACTTGCGTAGCAGAGACAAATGATTCCTGGTCGGGATAATTGCGGTTACTGAAGGTGCAGGGTTCGGAACAAGGTCGCACGGCTTGGCCGGAACCCGAGGCTCTGGCCGGGTTCGACGGTGATGGAGCACCATAGGCAAGTGGATCGGATCGTCGCTGCAGCGCAAGGCTTCTGCGAACAATTGCTCATCCCATCGATCCGCTCGAAGGCCGGGAAAGCTTTCGCGAGCTACTCGCACGATTGCCGAGCCCGTAAGGAAATCATGATTCTCGAAGAGTTCCGGATTCCATACCGGCTTGAAGTGGGGCTTGGATCGCTCGCCACCGGAAGAAAGTAGGTCGTCGTCCGAATAGATGACACGCGAATTCCCAGCGGAACTGGCGGCCATGGAATATCTATCGAGGGCGCCCGGAGCAATTCGATCACCAGCTCGCACTGGGCAAAGCCAGGTCTCGGATCGGGTGATGAACCGTGCGATCTCGCTTGGATGACTCAAGTTTGTCACGCCGGCGATTGATGGTCCCCCAATGACGATCACTGGAGCGCTCGAACCGGCGCTGGTGAGCGATTCTAGAGTTGTCTCAAGCCCGTTTGATGACGATTGACAGTCAATTACCGGAATGACCTGACCAGCCTGCACCGCTGCCTGAACCAGATGCCCGCTGAACAGAAAGGGTTCGTCACGAGCGATCCAGAGCGCATACGCGCTGGGTGAACGACCGGCGAGAGCGGCAATCCGATTCCGAGACCGCATCCGAAGTCCGCGCAAGCGCCATACGACCGCCTGCAGATAAGCGGCGGGATCAAACGAGAAAGCGTCCGCTTGGACACGGCACGTCAACATCAACTTCTGCCACGGTGAACGCGGCGAAGACACCGTCGGCCGCGCCCTCAATCCCCGTTTGACGGCTTCGGCAAGCCGCGCCGGAACACCGCGGTGAAAGTGCGAAGGTGGGCTGACGCTATTCAACGATGGCTCCAGCGAAAACCTATCGACAGCCAATGGCTTCTAGTCCGCCCCCTGCGATCGTCTGCGGAACGAGGACCAAAGCAGCTTCGAACACAGGCAACCCAGGAAGTCCATGGTCGACGTTCGCTGTTGCAGCTTTGCGTGGTGTCACGGCGATCAAGCCAGGCCGACGCGCAGGAAGTCGTGGATGTGAACGATTCCGATCGGAACACCGGTATTCACGGGCGCCTTTGGATCGAGCACGAATGCGCATGTGATCTTGTTTTCGTTCAAGAAGACCAGGACCTCCTCCGCAAGCGCGTCCGATGGAACGGTTTTCGGATTGGCCGTCATGACTTGCCCTGCCGTCGCCGTTGCAAGGTCGTCGAAATGCCGGCGGATATCGCCATCCGTAATCACGCCGACCAGTCGGTCCGCGCTGTCTATCACACCCGCGATGCCGAACCCCCTCGACGTCATCGTCACGATCACTTCCCGCATCGTGGCCGATTGGCCAACGAGAGGCATGCTGCTTGCGCCGTGCATGATCTCGGAAATCGGCGTCAGGCGAAGTCCAAGCGAGCCGCCGGGATGAAGCACCTTCATCCGTTCCCGCGAAAAACCGCGCATATCCATGAGAGTCATGGCGATCGCGTCACCGAGCGCGAGCTGCATCGTCGTCGAAGTCGTCGGAGCAATGTTTGCCGGACAAGCCTCGCGCATCGCAGGCAGACAGAGTTCGATGTCGGCGCTCTCGATCACAAGCGAGTCACGCCGTGATGCCACACCGATGACCTTGACGCGGATGCTCGCCGCGTAGCGCAGGAAGGCGCGCAGCTCGCTGGTATTTCCCGAATTCGAAATGACAACCAGGACGTCGCCGGCAACCAGCATTCCCAGGTCGCCGTGCGCGGCCTCCGCCGGGTGAACATAGATGGCGGGGGTACCCGTAGCCGCCATTGTGGCAGCCCATTTGCGTGCAATATGGCCCGATTTGCCCATTCCGGTCACGACAACGCGGCCAGTAGAATCGATGATCGCCTGGCAAGCCTCGACGAAGGAATTCTCGAGAGAACGGGCAAGAAGATCGAGAGCTTCGGCCTCGATCTTGATTACCTCAACGCCACGCCGAAGGATTGTCTCGGCATCGGGCTGCGTTCGCAAGATTGGCTGAACTGTCACGTGCCCCCTCTTCCAACAAACCTCCAGGCGCCGAGCACACCCTGACGAACTATTCGTGATTAGAAGTTCATCCGCTTAGTCGGCCTTTGAGATTGATTCCAGCGTTGCTGGCCAACTGGGACAAAATCCTACAATTGTGTTGCCTACTGACATCACAAACATGGGAACTCAAGACGAATTGTCACTAAAGTTTGACGTTCGACATGACTTCCGTAATCATGAGGCTAAATCACGGCGGCGTGCTTATTATTCATTTACTGGAACCAATTCATCTATTAATTAACTGCCGTGAAAGGTGCCGGGGGACTGTTGGGTTTCCTTGTCACGAGATGGGGGCTCTCGCCGCCAGCGTCGGGACGGGCTCGTGATTGGATCGAGGAGCGCTTCCTCGAAATCCGCGTGCACGGCCAGTACCTTAGGTCTATATCCGCTCTCGATCCTCGTTCCGGTCAAGCGGTTGAAATTAGGTAATTGTCGATCGAGGGACAGCGATATCGCGACCACAGAAGGACTGTTGCTGATTTGCCATCCATTGTTCACAATTTGAATCTCGTTTAGTTGGAAAGCTTGACTGGTCGGTTGCTTACGTGTTGCCCACAAGGCGCGTGATGGATCAGTTGACCGGGTTTTAAAGTTTCGGAGACTATTGTTCATTAGCGGGAACCTGCACGGGTTTCCGGGTTTAAAGATCACTCCTTGTGTAGAGAAAGGGGATTATTCGATGAGGCTAGTTCGTATCGGTGCCGTCGCGGCCGCAGCTTTGCTTGCGTCGCAACAGGCGAGCGCGCAGTCGCTGCACGGCATTCGTGCCGAAGCAGATGTCGGCGTTGACCGCTTCTATTCCGAAGGCAATCACGACAATCATCTCGCCTGGGGCGGCGAGATCGGCGCAGACTTTGATCTCGGCGGTTTCGTCCTTGGCCCGTACGGCAGCTTCATGATGTCGAAGGCCGAGAACGTCACTCGTGACGGTCCGGGCGTTGCCTTCCGGAAGTCGTTTGAAGAATGGGCCGTTGGTCTTCGTGCCGGCGCTCTGGTGACCCCCTCAACCCTCGTATACGCGAAGGGCGGCTGGGCCATCAACGAGCAGCGCAAGTTCTTCGATGCCGACAATCCCCTTGGCAGCTACTACAACCACTACCGCACTCGCGGCTGGCAGGTTGGCCTGGGTGTCGAGCAGGATTTCGGCGACCTCTTCTACGTGAAGGGTGAAGGCCGCTACTCGAACTACCGCACGAACTCCTCGCGACTGGCCTTCCTGGTCGGCGGCGGCGTTCGCTTCGGTGGCCCCGAGGCAGCTCCGCCTCCGCCTCCGCCGCCGCCTCCGCCGCCGCCTCCGCCGCCTCCTCCGGCGACGCAGACCTGCCCGGACGGCACGGTGATCCTGGCGACCGAAGCCTGCCCGGCTCCGCCGCCGCCGCCGCCGCCGCCGCCGCCGGCGCCAGAGCGTGGCTAATTAGCTAAGTCGATGAAAAGAGCCCCGGGCGAGACACCTCGCCCGGGGCTTTTTCATATCCATCTCTGAGCTGAGACCCGCGAAACAAGATTCGCGCTGGAGCACCCGCAAGAATTGACGGCGACCGCTACGGCGAAGGCGCCTTGCGTGCAGATGCGGAAGTTGAGCGGCTTCAAACCAAATAGGGAAGGCCGAAAGGCAAGGCCCGCGCGACTATCGAGAGCGTTCCGCCTTGTCGATCGCCGAAAGAAGATCGGTGAACGCGCCGGTGTCGGGCGGTGCGAAGGCCGAGCGCACCGCTAGCAATACACACTGCTTCCTTTCGAGATCATCGCTTCGATCTTCGCGCGGGGCGGAGCCGCGACAATCTTGGCCGGCAAGCTTGGGATCAATGGGCTTCATGAGTCCGGTGAGCCACGTCTCGGAGGCTGTGCGCGGCCGCTTCGATCTTCAGCAATTCCTCGGCCAGCTCGACGGACATGCCCGGAAGCTCGGCAATTCGCTCACAGGTTTGAAACAGCCTGACGCTCAACTCCTCGAGCTCTCCCGGAATTCTTTTGGTCGCAGGATATTCGGGGACGAGTTCCGAGGAGGAGCTCCTTCGAAAATCAGCAACAGCACAGTCAATCCTCTGCTGGCCGATCGGTCCAGCCCGATCGACCCACTCGGCGACAGTGATCGGCTTCAAGAAGCGGATGCCGCAATGCTGCCCTGCAATCCAGGCGATCTGGCCGGATACGCAAAGGCTTCCCCGTCGAAGAGCGACCATCTGCCTTTCTGAAGGAAGGCCGCTGCCTTCCAGAAGAGCGCCGTGGATCGAGATATTTCGGACCCGGACCGGACAGGACATGGTTCCAGCGCGAAGCACGGCCATCAGAAAGACGTGCGAACGTTGATCCGCTCTCGGATCTTCACCATTTGCGATTGCCTGCATCAGCACCATCCTGCCATGCCGGCACCCTGAATATCCGGTCTGACGAGATGGTTAACCACCCCTCCGAACCGGCGGGAATTCCAGCAAATGCGGACGCACGAGCAGCGCCCGCAACCGTCGTTTTGATACTGCCGTGAAGTTTTCTGTCGCCGGTAGTTGAAGCGCGCGCAAGCACAATAGAGAGTTCGCTTCAGAATGGCCCGATCGAACGGACGAACTACGGCTGCCAACCGG
The DNA here is from genome assembly GCA_035694565.1 of Sphingomicrobium sp. Classification (GTDB taxonomy): domain Bacteria; phylum Pseudomonadota; class Alphaproteobacteria; order Sphingomonadales; family Sphingomonadaceae; genus Sphingomicrobium. The sequence continues at coordinate 311 of DASSFK010000423.1, read as the reverse complement.
AGCGATGCTCCATAAGCTCCTCTATGACCCCCTGCAGGCGAGCTCCGAATTCCGGAGGCACGTCTTGAGCGTCCAAGATTTCCAACGCCTCGACCAGCATAGACAATGCGCGTTCAAACGGCGCTTGATCCGATGCAGGGCCGGCATCCCGAGTGGCTGCCGCCATAGAACTGATACCCCCGAGCAAAACGCCACGGATCCACCGCCCCCGGCAGTCGTGTCGTTCGCAGGATCAAATAGCACGATATTGAAGCAACTCGAATATTTTCAGACTGCTGTGCCGAAGCGACACGGCTTCGACTTGGTTCAAA
>DASSFK010000422.1:0-2005 GCA_035694565.1 Sphingomicrobium sp. | reverse complement strand
GTGGCCGCAGAGCGCCAAGCCAAGCGGCCGGAGCCGAAGACCGACACCAAGTCGGAAATTGCGAAGGCCAGGCTCCGCGAAGTGGCGCCGATCACTCTTGAGGCCGTTCCGGGGGATTCGGAATTTGCATTGGTTCTCGCCCGCCGCCGGATCGATGGTGGTGTTGAACCGGTCGCATTGGTCGACGACGAGGCAATGGTCGAGAAGGCCATCCGCCGCGCCGGCCTCTGAATTTTCAACCTTAGATCGGGATCAGGCCTAGTCGGGGTTGTCCCCCTTCAAACGGCGGCGCTATAGGCCGCTGGCATCGCACTTCCGCGGAGCCCATCGATCTCATGACTGCCCATATGCGCCTCGCGAGGCCACTCGTTTCGTCCATCCGCAAGGCGCTGACGCGGAACGCGCTGCCCGAGGAAACCGAGGGTCTGACGGCCGCGACCGAGCAGGAAGCCGCGGAATTCCTGGCTTCGGTGGGTGCCCAGCGGACGAAGGGCGAGGTCGCAATCGCGATCGAATCCACCGGCGGTGAGGCCGGGCGGCGGCGGATGCGGATCGCCATCGTCAACGACGACATGCCGTTCCTCGTCGATTCGGTAGCCAATGCGATCGCCCGGCACCAGCTGACCATCCATCGCCTGCTTCACCCGGTCGTCTGCGTCGAGCGCGACAAGACCGGCAGGCTGCTGAGCGTCGAGCCTCTGTGCGGCGACAAGGATCGGCGCGAGTCGATGATGTTCATCGAACTCGAGCGAATTCACGCCCGTGGCCGTAAGGAACTCGTCGACGACCTCCGGTCGGTCCTGACCGACGTGCGCGCGGCGGTGCGCGACTGGCCGAAGCTGCAGGCGAAGATGCGTGAGGATGCCGCTGGCATCGAGGATTCCGAGGGGCGCGCACTTCTCGAATGGTTTGCCGACGGCGCGATGACCCTTCTCGGATTCGAGGTCGAGCGCGCGACCGGTCAGCCGACCGACACGCTCGGCATCTTCAGCATTCCCGGACTTCCGACCGACGAAGGCGGAGCGCTCGGCGCAATGCGATATTTCGAGAACGGCGGCGACGTTCCGCTGATGGCCAAGGCCGAGCGCAAGTCGAGCGTTCACCGGCGCGTCCCGCTCGACCTCGTCGTCGTTCCGATCCTCGAGAAGGGCAAGGTCGCCGGAATCGGAGTTCACGCGGGTCTCTGGACCAGTCAGGCGCTGACCTGGCCGGCCGAAGAAGTGCCGCTTCTCCGAACCCGGCTCGAGCAGCTCGACAAGGACTTCGGGTTCGATCCAAAGGGGCATAGCGGCAAGGCCCTTCGCCACGCCGTTTCATCGCTTCCACGCGACTTGCTGGTCAGCGTCGACTGGGACTCGCTTCGTGACCTGGTGATGATGGCGATGTCGCTTGCCGACCGGCCCCGGCCGGCGCTGCTTCTGGTCCGAAGCATTCTCAAGGGACAGCTGTTCACCTTCGTCTGGCTGCCGAAGGAGGATCTGAACACCCAGCGCCGCGAAGCCATCGGCGCCATGATGGAGACCGTGGTCGAGCGAAAGATCACCAGCTGGTCATCCGAGACCGGAGAGGGCGATCTCGCGCTCATCCGCTACACCCAATATATCGACAACGACGCTCCGACGCCCGACTCGAGGGTGCTCGACGAGCGGCTCAACGAAATGGTTCGCGGCTGGGCGCCGGCGGTCGAGGAAACGCTGATCGAGCGTGTCGGCGCGCCGCGCGCGACGAGGCTGACCCTCACTTACGCTGGTGAGTTTTCGGACAGTTACCGGACCCGGACCCGGCCTGAAGAAGGCGCCGAGGACATCATGCGCCTTGCGTCGCTCAGCGATCCCGACGACCGCGGAGTCCGCCTGTTCCGCCGTCCAACGGATGAACCGGGGCAGCTCCGGATCAAGACCTATCGCCGCGGCGGCCTGATTCCGCTGTCCGACGCCGTTCCGGTGCTCGAGAACTTCGGCTTTCGGGTTCTCGAGGAAATGCCGTCCCAAGTCGGCCCCAATGG
>DASSFK010000421.1:0-2220 GCA_035694565.1 Sphingomicrobium sp. | reverse complement strand
ATAATGCTTCGAGGCTGCGCGCAGCCCGTAGACTCCGTCGCCGAAATAGACGCTTGAAAGGTAGCGCGAGAGAATTTCGTCTTTCGTCAGCCAGGCTTCGAGCCAGAAGGAGATGATCACTTCCTGGGCCTTGCGCTTGAGGCTTCGGTTCGACGAAAGGAAGCTGGTCTTGGCAAGCTGCTGAGTGATGGTGCTTCCGCCCTGACGAACTCCGCCGGCCTGCATGTTCGCGACCATCGCACGGCCGATCCCGCGCGGATCGATTCCCCAGTGGCTGTAGAAACGGCGGTCCTCGATCGCGACGAACGCTGCCGGGGTGACCGCGTTCAGCGTCTTCACATCGACCGGCGCTTCCTTGATCGCGCCGCGACGGGCGATCGGCTGCCCTTCCTGTGAAACGAGCAGGATCGCGGGATCGTCGAGAGGCTCGAGGGCGCGCGACAGAGGCGCTGTTACGATCAGCCAGATCAAGGTGACGAAGAAGAGAGTTGCGAAGGCGTAGAGAAACAGCGGCCAGCGCCTGCGGCGCTTCGGCTTCTCCGGCAGGTCTTCCGGTCTGACTGCAGGCGGAATAGCCGGTGCGAACGGATCCGGCAGCTCTTCAATGTTGGAGCCGCCCCGACTCCAGATACCTTCGTTGTCGACCACTCTCGTTCCCGGACGCCCTCAGGTGCCTTACATTAGTAAAACACTCGCCGCCACATATCCAGAGATTTGCTGAATGCGGCCTTATGACTAAGTAGCAGCAATGCGGTCGCCGGTATTTCGTCGCGCCAGTGCAGCGGCATCGATCCTCATTGCGACCCTTGCCGTGGCCGCGTGCCAGAGGTCCGATGCGGGTGAGACCTATGTCATCGTCATCGGCGACCAGCCCAAGATCGTCGATCCCGCTTCGGGCCCGCTGACCGAGCCACAGGCCGTTCTGCTTGCGAACGTCGCTCAGGGTCTCGTCCGGTTCGATGCATCGGGGCAGATCGTCCCCGGCCTGGCCGAGCGCTGGAACGTGGCCGACGATGGCCTCAGCTATATCTTCCGCCTCCAGAGCGGCGAATGGCCCGACGGCCGCAAGATCACCGCCGATCAGGTTGCCCGCCTGCTGCGGCGCCAGATTGCGTCGCGAAGCAGCAACAGGCTCAAGGATACGTTGGGCGCGATCGAAGAGATCACTCCGATGACCGACCGAGTCATCGAGATCAGCCTGAAGGCGGCGCGGCCCCATCTTCTCCAGCTTCTCGCGCAACCGGAATTCGCGATCATTCGCGAAGATCGGGGAACCGGGCCTTTCCAGGTCGCGCCAAAAAGCGGGCAAGGGGAGCTCGATCTCGAACGCACCGTCTCCGCTCCCGATGAAGAAGTGACCGCGCGAGAGCAGGTGCGGCTCGCAGCGAAGCCTGCGCAGGTCGCGGTGCAATTATTCCTCAAGGGAGAGACCGATCTGGTCCTTGGCGGCACTTACGCCGACCTGCCCTACGCGCGCCCGAACGACTTGCCGAAGAACGCGCTCCGGTTCGATCCGGCTACTGGGTTGTTCGGGCTCGTGCCAACCCGCTCCGATGGACCCCTCAACGACATTGAGATCCGGCGACTGTTGAACGAAGCGATTGACCGGCAGGCGCTGGTCGACGCCCTGAACGTCCCCGGACTCCTTCCCCGCGTAACGATTCTGGAGCCAGGGCTCGACGGGATGGCCAATCCGGAGCCTCCGCAATGGGCCGCCATAGCCATCGACCAGCGCCGTGCGCAGCTGTCGGCGGACGCAAACCGGATTTTCGGAGGCCTGGACAAGCCCGTCATCCGAATCGAGCTTCCCGATGCGCCGGGAGCAAAGGTCTTGCTGGACCGGATCGCCAGCGACTGGGGAGCACTCGGGATCACGGTCGAGATGGCTCAACCCGGCAAGCCCGCCGATCTGAAGCTGGTCGACGCCGTGGCGCCCTCGACTTCGCCGGCCTGGTTCCTCAGGTCTTTTCGCTGCGAAGAAGTCGCGCTCTGTGATCCTGAAGCGGACGTCCTTCTGGACGGCGCCCGCTCTGCCTCCCTCGCCACGCAGCGCAATGCGTTGCTCGCGCAGGCGGCGCGGCGGATGGACGATCAACAGCTATTTATCGCGCTCGCGGCTCCTATCCGCTGGTCGCTCGTTTCGAGCCAAGTGCAGGGCTTCACCGTCAACCGCTTCGCCAACCATACCCTGACGGCGCTTCAGCAGCGGCCGGACCGGGA
>DASSFK010000420.1:0-5193 GCA_035694565.1 Sphingomicrobium sp. | reverse complement strand
CGGTTCGAATCGGCGGCAATTGCCGCCGATGGTGCCGGTACCGGCGTCGTCGGAGTGATGGGCTGTTTTTCTTTCATGAGCATTGAAGCCTACCAGCGTTGCTCGAAGCGGTTGCGGAGATAGATTGCGAGCGCGTTCATCAGAAGCATGAACACGAGCAGGACGATGATCGCCGCACTGGTCTTCTCGATGAATGCGCGGTCCACTTCGTCGGACCAAAGGAAGATCTGAACGGGAAGCACGGTCGCGGGATCGGTGATGCCCGACGGCGGGACCGCGATGAAGGCGCGCATGCCAATCATCAGCAAAGGCGCAGTCTCACCGAGTGCCCGCGCCATTCCGATGATGGTGCCGGTGAGAATGCCCGGCAGGGCAAGCGGAAGAACGTGGTGGAAGACCACCTGCATCTTCGAAGCGCCGACGCCGAGCGCCGCCTCGCGGATCGAGGGCGGGACCGAGGTAATCGCGTTGCGTCCGGCGATGACGATGACCGGCATGGTCATCAGCGCCAGTGTCAATCCGCCGACCAGCGGCGCCGAGCGCGGCAGGTTCATGGTGTTGAGGAACACCGCCAGGCCGAGCAGGCCAAAGATGATCGACGGGACGGCCGCCAGGTTGTTGATCGAGACCTCGATGACGTCGGTGAAGCGATTCCGCGGCGCGAACTCTTCGAGGTAGATTGCCGACAATACACCGACGGGGAAGGCCAGCCCCATCGTCACGACGATGGTGAGGAAGCTGCCTTTGAGTGCGCCCCAGACGCCGGCCGTTGCCGGATCGGTCGAATCCGACGCCTTGAGGAAATCGAGCGTAAGCCCGCCGATGCCCTTCGAGATCATCGTCCCGAGCAGGAAGACGAGGAAGAGCAGGGATGCCGCGACGGCGGCAAAGCCGAGGAACTTGAACAGTCGCTCCGAGCGGTAGCGCCTGCGCAGCCGCGCTTGCATCGACTCGTCGGTCCAACGGGTCTTGCCCGTGAAATCTGCTGCGATGCTACTCATAAGCTTCCCGGTACCGGCGCACGACGGTGAGTGCGACGAGGTTGAGCGCAAGGGTGATCAGGAACAGCACCAGGCCGAGCGCGAAAGCCGCCAGCGTCTTGGCGCTGTCGAATTCCTGGTCTCCGGTCAGCAACTGGACGATCTGCACCGTCACGGTGGTGACGCTGGCGAACGGGTTCGCGGTGAAATTGGCGGAGAGACCCGCGGCCATCACCACGATCATCGTTTCGCCGATGGCACGGCTGACCGCGAGCAGGACGCCGCCGACGACGCCCGGAAGCGCGGCCGGAAGGAGCACCTTGCGGATGGTCTCGGACCGGGTGGCACCGAGCGCGAGGCTGCCGTCGCGCATTGCACCCGGCACGGCGGCGATCGAATCGTCGGCCATCGAGCTGACGAACGGGATGATCATGATGCCCATGACGAGACCCGCTGCGAGGGCACTTTCGCTGCTGGCGGACTCGACGCCCAAGGCGATTCCGAGATCGCGGATCAATGGCGCCAGGGTCAGAGCGGCGAAATAGCCGTAGACCACGGTCGGAACGCCCGCGAGGATCTCGAGCAACGGCTTGACCACCGCGCGGACGCGTTGGTCGGCATATTGCGTAAGGTAGATGGCGCTCATCAGGCCGAGCGGGATGGCGACGATCATCGCGATGATGGCGCCGATGAAGATCGTTCCCCAGAACAGGGGAATCGAGCCGAAAGCACCGGACGAACCAGCCTGATCCGCGCGGATCGCCACCTGCGGGCTCCACGACAGCCCGAACAGGAAGTCGGTGATGGGCACCAGCCTGAAGAATCGAAGGGATTCGAACAGCAGCGAGAGGACGATCCCGAGGGTCGTGAAGATCGCAATGAGAGAGGCCAGCAGAAGGAGGCCGCTCATCCACTTTTCGACGGCTGTACGGGCGCGGAACTGCGGGTCGCGCTTGCGAAGCAGAACAATCCCGGCAGCGCCGAGCGCGACCAGGATCGCTGCAATTCCGCCAATCCCGGAATAGCGCGATTCGGCTTCCGCGACACGCGGAGCAAGCGGCGCCGACTCAGGGTTGAACCCCGCCGCGATCTCGCCGTGGGCAATCTGCCGAGCCTCGTCGAGGATCGCGGTTCGCTGCATTTCGAAGTCGGGGAGCGTTTTGCCCTCGGGGCTCGAAAGCACCGCCTGGTCGACCAGCCTCGTCTGCATCGGGATCCACGCGGCGAGCACGAGCAGCGCGGGCACGAGCACCCAGATCGCGGAATAGACTCCGTGATAGGTTGGCAGCGAATGCAGCCGACCGTCCTGGCGCATTCGTGACGCCCGGGCATAGGCGATCCCGCCGACCGCCGAAGCAATCAGCAGGACCGCGATAAAGGCAATGCCCAGCGTCACTTTTTCCGCTTACTTGAGCGTCGAAGGATCGAGCGGCTTCAATTCGGTCGCCTGCTTCGAAGCCGCTTCCGAGTCCGCGCCGGCGAACGGAACCAGGCCGCGCTTCTCCAGCGGACCGCCGGTACCCCATTGCTTGGAATAAGCGGCGACGAAGTCCTTGATCGCAGGCTTGGCCGGGAGGTGCTCGCCCTTGAGGTAGATGTAGAGCTTGCGGGCGCCCGGATAGGACAGATCGGCGATCGTCGCCTCGGTCGGCGAGACACCGGCGATCTGCACCGGCTTCACCTTGTCGGCATTCTCCTCGAGGTAGCTGAAGCCCAGGACGCCAAGCGTGCCCGGCTCGGAGCTGACCTTCTGGACGAGAAGGTTGTCGTTCTCGCCGGCCTCGACATAGGCGCCGTCCTCGCGGACCTTGGTGCAGACGTCCTTGTGCTTCTTGTCGTCAGACTTCTTGAGCGCTTCCATCGCCGGATCGGTATTGCAGCCCTTTTCGAGGTAGAGGTCGGCGAGGCTGTCGCGAGTGCCGGACGTCGGCGGCGGACCGAGGACGCGGATCTTGATCGCCGGAAGCGCCGGATTGACGTCCTTCCAGGTCTGCGCCGTGTTCGGGCCCTTGCCGAATGGATTGGCGGCGAGCGCCTTGTAGATGTCGGCCTGCGTGAGGTTGGCCAGCTGACTGTCCTTGCCCTCGATGATCGTCAGTCCGTCAATTCCGATCGGAACTTCGATGATCGTCTTTGCGCCGTTCTGGACGCAGGCATCATATTCGGACTTCTTGATCGCGCGCGAGGCATCCTCGATGTCCGGGAAGTTGGCTCCGACGCCGCCGCAGAACAGCTTCATGCCCGCGCCCGTGCCGGTCGATTCGACGACCACGCTGACGTTCGGATTTTCGCGCTGGAACTGCTCAGCGACTGCCGTCGTGAAGGGATATACCGTCGAGGAGCCGACGACCTTGATCTGTTGCTTGGCACCGCCGGCGCCGCCGCCACCTTCGTTGCCACCCTTGCTGCCACACGCGGCGAGAGCCACCGCCAGCGGCAGCGCGAACATGATCTTTTTCACAGGTTAACTCCCGTTCCGGGCCAAATTGCACGTCCGGCCCTAGCGGGAGTTCAGCGACCTGTTCGTGACAGAATTATGACAATGACATGACAGCGCTTCCGGACGCCACGGGCAGGAGCACGTGAACGGTCGTGCCGTGACTCAGCACACTCTCGATCGTGAGCCGGCCCCGGTGCCGCTCCACGATATGTTTGACGATGGACAGGCCGAGGCCCGTCCCGCCCAGGGAGCGGCTGCGGCTGGTGTCCACGCGATAGAAGCGCTCGGTCAGCCGCTTGATGTGCTCGGGAGCAATGCCCTCGCCCCGGTCAGCAACCGAAACGTGCACCATCTCGTCCTCAAGCGTCGCCGATACGGTCACCGGCGTGCCCGGTTCACCATAGCGCAGGGCATTGGTGATGAGATTGTCGAGGACCTGAAGAATCTGGGTGCCGTCGGCGGCGATCGGCGGCAGCCCGGTATCGACCTTGCAGATCAGCTCGGAGCCGCGCTCCTCGGCCATCCGTTTCGCGCTCTCGACAGCGACCTCGATCAGCTGCTCCAGGTCGACGGCCTCGGTCGGCGTCGTGAATTTCTCTGCCTCGATCCGCGACAGCGAAATCAGATCCTCGACGACGCGTTGCATCCGTCGAGCCTCGTCATGAACGATCGACAGGAAGCGCTCCTGAGTGTCTCCGTCGAGCTCTTCGGTCCGCTCACGAAGCGTTTCGGTATAGCCGATCAGAGTGGAGAGCGGGGTCCTGAGCTCGTGGCTCGCATTGGCGACGAAATCGACACGCATCTGCTCTGCCGCCCGGGCTTCGCTGCGATCGATGAGGCGAACCAGGAGTGAGCCGTCTCCGACCGGCGCAATCCGGACCAGCCACTGGCGGCGCGACCCTCCAAAGCCGGTCGCTTCGACTTCCTCCGCGGCGGTGACCCGTCCGCGGATGAGCCGCTCAATGACCGCCGGATGAGGGAGGACCTGACGAACGTCCACGCCTTCGATAGCGACGCCGAGCAGATTGCGGGCCGCCTTGTTGCTCAACGTCACCGACGCCCCGCGAACGATGATCGCGGCTTCGGTCAGCCCTTCGATGAGCTGGCGGCTCCGGTCCCTGTTAAGGGAGAAGATCACGCGGCGGGAGCGATTTCGCCTTCACTGTCCTCGGCGCGCGGTCGACGGGCACGGCGCTTCGGACGAGCTTCGACCTCCTCGGAGCTCTGCTCGTCGCCGTCTTCGTCGCGGCGGATGGCCGGCGGAAGGACGTCCATTGCGATGCGTTCTTCATCGGCGCCGTTGCCGCGCTCGATACCGTTGCGATCATCGTCCTGTTCGCGGCCACGCTCTTCGCGGGAATAGCGGCGGGGCTGGTCGCCACGCTCGCGGCGCTGGGGACGGTCAGGACGCTCGCGGCGGGGCTGGTCTTCGTCCGTCTCCGGCGAATTATCATCGCCGGACCCTTCGAGCATCTCCTCGCCCTCGTCCTCGTCGGAATCATCGTCGCGCTGGCGGCGCTGATCCTCGAAGCGGGCGCGGTTTTCGCTCAGAACCCGGAAATAATGGTCGGCGAACTGGAGGTAATATTCGCTCTGGACACGGTCACCGGCGAGCTGCGCGTCGCGGGCCATGCTCTTGTACTTCTCGAGCAGCTGCGCCGCGTTGCCGCGTTGCCGGTTGTCCTGGCGATTGCCCCCGGGCTGACCCCCGAGATTCTGACCGCCTCTTGGTCCCCCACCACGTCCGCGCCTGCGGCCGCCCTGTCGATTATT
>DASSFK010000419.1:0-13742 GCA_035694565.1 Sphingomicrobium sp. | reverse complement strand
CATGATCGTCTGCCCGTCGGCCGACCTGGCGCTGGCCGAGCGGGCGATCCTCTTCTCCGCTGTCGGGACCGCGGGCCAGCGTTGCACGACATTGCGCCGCCTCATCGTCCACGAAAGCATTGCCGATCAGCTTGTCGCCCGGCTCAGGGAATTGTTTGCAGATGTGAAGATCGGCGATCCTCGCGAAACGGACACCCTCGTCGGTCCGCTGATCGACGAGGCCGCGTTCGACGCGATGAAGCGCGTGCTGGGCGAACGGATCGAGCGCGTCGAGGGAGTGACCGGAGGATTCTATGTCCGGCCTTGTCTGGTCGATGCGGACGCGCAGGAAGGAAGCGTCCTAACGGAGACCTTTGCGCCCATCCTCTATGCCCTGCGCTACCGCGACTTTGACGAGGCGCTGGAGCTCAACAACGGCGTCCCGCAAGGCCTCTCGTCGTCGATCTTCACCAATGATCTTCGTGAGGCGGAGCGCTTCCTGTCCTCGGCCGGCTCGGATTGCGGAATCGCCAACGTCAACATCGGTCCATCGGGGGCCGAGATCGGCGGCGCATTCGGAGGTGAAAAGGAAACCGGAGGCGGTCGTGAAAGCGGCTCGGACAGCTGGCGCGCCTATATGCGAAGGCAGACCAATACCGTGAATTTCGGGACCGACCTACCGCTCGCCCAGGGCATCCGCTTCGACATCGCCCCATAGCTCGAGGCTTTCGTCCGACAGGAGCTCCGGCCAACGCCGCTTGAAGCCTTCGTTCCAGCCGAGGAGTTCGTCGGGTTCCAGCGGCGGGGCGATGAGGAATCCCTGAACCACGTCGCAGCCCAGCTCGCGAACGCTGCGGAGCTGCTCGATCGTCTCGACGCCTTCCGCGGTCGCAACCAGTCCCAGTCCATGGGCAAGCTCGGCAATTGTTCGAACGATCAACCGTGAGTCATGCGCGGTTGGAAGATCGATCACGAAGCAGCGATCGATTTTCAGTTCGGTGAAGGGCAGCTGACGGAGCTGGAGTAGCGAAGAATAGCCGGTCCCGAAATCGTCGATGGCCAGCCCGATCCCCTTGATCCGGAACCTGGTCAGGGTGTCCATCAGCTTCACGAACTGCTGGGTGGCTCCCTCGGTAAGCTCCAGCACGAGCCGATCCGTCGGTACGTCCATCTCCTGACAGATGCGCTCCACCAGATCGGGGAAATCGAGGCTTTGAAGACTGATCGCCGAAATGTTGAACGCGAGGCGGGTTTCCAGGCCCTGTTCGCGCCAAATCAGCCATTGCCGAAGCGTGGTTCTCAGACCCCACTCTGTCAGCGGGTCGATCAGCCCATGTCTTTCGGCGAGCGGAACGAAGCGCGATGGGGAGACCGGCCCGAGCTCGGGATCATCCCAGCGTACAAGCGCCTCGACGCGCGTCAGCCGTCCATCTTTCAAACTGACTTTCGGTTGGTAGACGAGCCGGAGCTTCTGGTCGGCAAGCGCTTTCGCGAAGCTCTCCAGCAGTCTCCGGTCGGCTGCCGTCAAGACGGCACCACCGGTTTTAGCCGTTTGAGCAAGTCTTCCAGCGCTTCCAGCCGCACCGGCTTCTCGAGCGGTCCTGCCATCTTCAATCCAAGCGCCTCACCGAGCCGGAAGGCGGATTCCAAGACCCGGCGGTCAAAGCCGCTGATGATCAGGACAGGGCCGTGGAAGTCCTCGTCGGAAAGAAAGCGCAACAGTTCGACGCCATCGACCGGCATCCCGAGGTCGAGCGCCACCGCGTCCGGCCGCTTTGCCTGGAATTCATCCCGGAAATTCGCATCGTTCGATGTGATCGTCGGATCGAAACCGATCTCGCGCGCTGCGTTCGCAACGAAGTCCGCGAGCGCCGGCTCATCATCAATCAGCAGCAGCTGCGGCTGCTTCATCGCATTACTCCCCTGCCGACCCGCGACCGCCAGATTTTGCGCCTGATTGCCCGTGCGCGTCAAACAAATGAAACTGCTTCTTAACCGTAACTTAGTATCGGAGAGCGTTGGTTTTTAGCTCACCGGAGCGGATTTAATGTTCGGATCGCTAATTCGTCGGAGAGAAGTTCGGCTTCCCAGCGTGGAAGATGGCACCTTCGATTCGACGACTTTCTCTCTGAGCACAGCCGTTCCGCGCCCGTCGGAGCGCCGTTCCGAAGATCGCGTCGCCCCGATGTTCCGAGTTGCGAAGCTCGACGGTCCCTCGGGCGAGCAGCTGATCCGAGTCCGCAATGTTTCTGCAGGCGGCCTGATGGCCGAGGCGGGACAGTCGGTTTCCGTAGGCGACGTGGTTTCCGTCGAGCTTTCCTCGCAGAAGATCCCAGGCTCCATAGTCTGGATCCGCGAGGGCACGATCGGCGTGAAGTTCGATCAGAACATCGACCTTGGCGAGCTGCTCGCGGGACGGAAACCGCGCCACGGTTTCCGCGCCCGTCCGCCGCGGCTTGAAGTCAGCTGCAAGGCATCTCTTCGGGTCGACAAGATCTATTACACGGTCGACGTCCACGACATTTCCCTCGGCGGAATGAAGGTCGAGCCGATCGAGGAATATTGCCTCGGCAAGAAGGTCGTCGTGGTCGTCGAGAGCCTCCGTCCGGTCCGCGGCGAAATCCGCTGGTACTCGGATCGCAAGGCCGGCATCGTCTTTGACGATCCGCTGACGTTCGAGGAGCTGGCGGAGTGGGTCGGCAAGCGCCTCGAGCTCGCAAGCCTCAAGGCGTCTTATAAACAGGGCTAGGAACGCTTATTTCAGCCGCTCCAAACTGCAGGAGCGGATCATGTCCCAAGAAATCGCTGTTTTCGCAGGCGGGTGCTTCTGGTGCACCGAGGCCGTATTCAACGATGTCGTGGGCGTGACGAAGGTCGAAAGCGGCTATACCGGCGGCTCCGTCGCGGACCCCACCTACAAGCAGGTTTGCGGTGGCGACACCGGTCATGCCGAGGCGATCCGGCTGACGTTCGATCCGGACGTGATCAGCTACGACGACCTGCTCGACATCTTCTTCGCAACCCACGACCCGACCCAGCTCAATCGCCAGGGCAATGACATCGGAACGCAGTACCGTTCGGCGATCTTTCCCCAGAATGAAGAGCAGGAGGCGAAGGCTCGCGAAGGTATCAGGCGCGCGAACGTAGACCATCACGGCAGCGTCGTGACGACGATCGAGCCCAACGGACCCTGGTATCCTGCCGAGGACTATCACCAGCAATATTGGGAGGGCGAGGGCCAGCGGAATCCCTATTGCCTCGCCGTGATCCCGCCCAAGCTCCAGAAACTTCGCAAGAGCTTCCAGGCGCGCGTGAAAGCCGCTGGAGCCACGGCCTAGCGCGGCGCTGCCGCCCGGTTCAGCCTGTCGTTGATCGCGGCTCCCAGACCCACTTCGGGAATGTGCGCGACGACAATTCGCGGCTTGGCTGAAGCGTCGGCGACGTGAAGCAAGTCGAAGAGACGCGAGGCTGCCTCTGCCAGGTCGCCGGCGGGGCTGAGATTGGCATCGCCATGGATTTCGCCAAAGCCGATCAGGAATTCGTCTGTGGCCGGGTTGCTGGCGTTCAAGCGAAGCGGCTTGGACGGTGCATAATGGCTTGCAAGCTGGCCTGGCGCTTCGATTTCGCCAGCCGGCACTTCGCTGGCGTCGGCAATCTCGATCGGGCCACGGCGGAGTAGCCGGAGCTGGCCGTCGGTCGCAGCGATGATCGTGGACTCGAGACCCCGTTCAGTCGGTCCTGCGTCGATGACGAGCGGGATTCGCCCTCCCAGACTCTTCAGCACGTGCTGGGCCCTTGTTGGGCTGATCGATCCGCTCGCGTTGGCCGAGGGCGCGGCGAGCGGCCGGCCGACGGCGCGGAGCAATGCCTGCATCGCCGGGTGCGCGGGCACTCGCAGTGCGATGGTCGAAAGCCCTGCGGTGACGATCGATGCAATTCCGGCCTCCTCCCGCAAAGGCACGACCAATGTCAGCGGCCCCGGCCAGTGTCTTTCGGCAAGCTTTGTGGCGCGATCTGAAAAATCTCCGATGCGCCTGGCCGCTAGCAGGTCGGGGACATGGACAATCAACGGATTGAAGCTCGGGCGGCTCTTTGCCTCGTAGATGCGAGCGACCGCCTTCGCATTCTGGGCATCTGCGGCGAGGCCGTAGACGGTCTCCGTGGCAATCGCCACGGGTTGTCCTTCGCCGATCAGGCGCGCCGCCTCGGCGATCGCTTCCTCGCTGAAGGGCAGTATCCGGGTGGCATCTGGCATGGCGCCGCCGCTATAGACGCCGGAAGCCGCCATCAAGTGGAGCAAGCATGAGCTTCGCGTGCCCAGTCAGCGACCAGCGCCTCGTCCTCGACCATGTCGTAAGGATCGCCGACCTCGCCAATTCGAACCGGTTCGCGGAGGCAACGCCAGAAATGGTGGACGCCTTGCTGCAGGCGGCAGCAGAGTTCGCCGAGGGCGAACTGGCCCCGCTCAACGAGATCGGGGACCGCCAGTCCTCGCGCTGGAAGGACGGCGCCGTGGTGACGCCCGAAGGCTGGCGCGGCGCCTATGCCAAGTTCGTCGAGGGCGGGTGGATGGGACTTTCCGGGCCGGTAGAGGCAGGCGGGCTGGGGATGCCGAACTGCCTGTCCGCGGCAATGATGGAGGACTTCAACGCCGCGAACGTCGCCTTCGCGCTTTGCCCGATGCTCGGCCTGGGCGCAGTGGAAGCGATCGAGGCCCACGGTTCGGAAGAGCTGAAGCGGGACTATCTTGGAAAGATCGTCAGCGGCGAATGGACTGCGACGATGAACCTGACCGAACCGCAGGCCGGCAGCGACGTTGGTGCGCTTAAGTCGAAGGCCGTTCCAGCCGGAGAGGGCAGCTGGAATATCAGCGGAACGAAGATCTTCATCACCTACGGCGAGCACGACCTCACCGACAACATCATCCACATGGTATTGGCGCGCACGCCCGGAGCTCCCGAGGGAACAAGGGGCATTTCGCTTTTCCTCGTACCGAAGGTGCTTCCGGACGGCGAGCCGAACGACCTCCATTGCGTGTCGATCGAGCACAAGATGGGAATCCACGCCTCGCCGACCTGCGTCATGGCCTTTGGCGAGAACGGCGGAGCGACGGGCTGGCTGATCGGCCCGGAACTCGGGGGCATGTCGGCCATGTTCACGATGATGAACAATGCCCGCCTCAATGTCGGCCTGCAGGGCGTGGGCCTGGCTGAACGAGCCACTCAACGCGCCGTCGCCTACGCGCTCGATCGCAAGCAGGGGCACCGCGCAGGCCAGCCGATGCGGATTGCAGACCATCCCGATGTCCGGCGCATGCTGGTGCGGATGCGGGCACTGACGATGGCTGCGCGGGCGCTCGCTTATTACGCGTTCGGGCAGCTCGATCGAGCAACGCTTGGCGATCGTGAGGCCGGACTTCGAACCGATGTCCTCACGCCCCTGGTCAAGGCCTGGTGCACCGACGTGGGCTGCGAGGTTTCCAGTCTCGGGATCCAGGTTCACGGTGGGATGGGCTTCATCGAGGAAACCGGTGCGGCTCAGCATCTCCGCGATGCTCGGATTGCGCCCATCTACGAGGGCACCAACGGCATTCAGGCCGCCGATTTTGTTTCGCGCAAGATCGGACTCGATGGCGGTGCTGCGCTCGATGCCATTTTCGCGGACATCCGTGCCGAAGCCCAACACGAGGAACTGATCGCGCTGGCCGACGAGGTCGAGGTTTTGGTCGCGACTGCGCGAAACGCGCAGGCTGAAGACCGGCTGGTGGCGAGTTATCCGCTAATGTCCATGATGGCGGTTGTCACCGCCGGCTGGCTGATGGAGCGGCTGGGCAGGGCGATCGACACGGGCGAGGGAGGTGGCTCCAACGCAGGCCGCCGCGCAGCAATCGAGTATTTCCTGTCGGTGGTCGTGCCCGAGGCGCTTGGGCTCGGGGCTGGCGCGGAGGCGACCGCGGAGATGCTCTATCGCGCTCCGGCGGAAGAGCTGGCCTAGACCCGTTCGCGGCCCATCAATTCGGCCGGTTCGAGACCGAGGCGAGCCATGCGCTCGCGGATCGCCGGCCACTCCTCTTCAACGAAGCGCTTGCGCTCGCCGTCGCGAAGTCGGGCGCGTGCGCCCGGCGCGACGAACAGGCCGACGCCGCGCCGAACAGTGACAAGACCCTCGTCCTGAAATCCCTGATACGCCTTGGCGACGGTCAGCGGGTTCGCCTGCTGCTCGGCAGCGAGCGCGCGGACTGATGGAAGGGGATCGCCATCACGAAATTTCCCGGAAAGGATTGCGTCCGCGATCGTCTCGCGAAGGCGAACGTAAACGGGCTTTTCGTGCTGGGTTTTAAGCGTCATGCTGTTCTAATACAGCACCGCGCATGAGCGGTCAATCTACAGGTGGCGCCCATTTCTTCACAATTTGCGCCGGATCGGGACGGGGACGATCTTCCAGATCTCGGCCCGGGCTGCCGATGAAAATGAAGCCAGCAATGCGTTCTCCGGGCTCGGCGAATGCCGCGTTCACCATCGGCGAATAGGCCCGCCAGCCCGTGATCCAGCCGCCGACATAGCCCATTGCATGGATGGCGCTGAGGAGGTTCATCGCGGCAGCGCCAGCGGATAGTTCCTGTTCCCATACAGGAATCTTGTGGTCGGAAATGGGTGACGAGATCACGACGACCAGCGCCTCTCCCTGCCGGGCAAACTGGTCTTCTTTCTCGTGGTGAGCCGGACCTGCGCACTCGTCCTCCGCCTGGAGCGCTTTGTGCAGAAGCACCGCGAGCTGCTCCCTCTGGTCCTTGCCGACGACAACGAACCGCCACGGCGCGAGTTTGCCGTGATCGGGAACGCGCATGGCGATTTCGAGGATCTGGCGCAGTTCCTCGTCGGACGGCCCCGGGCCGACGAGCTCACGAGGACGTCCGGAGCGGCGGGTTTTGAGCAGGGCGAGGGCTGATGAGCGGTCGTTGAGCATGTGGCCGTTCATCTAGGGATGCCACAGCTTTGCAACAATCCGCTTCACAAGACTGTTTCACCCGTTAGGGTCGCCCAAATTTTTCGCATCCGCGAGGGGAGACAACCGGATGGTCGATACACCGGCCGTAGAAGAGCCTTTTTCGCCCGCATCCGGGCTCGCCAATCCAGCCAAGAAAGAGACGTGGTTCGGTCACCCGCGCCAGTTGGCGCGCCTTTTCACCACGGAGATGTGGGAGCGCTTCGGCTACTACGGCATGCGGGCGTTGCTCACGCTCTACCTCACCAAGCATTTCCTCTTCTCCGACCAGCAGGCGACCGGCCTCTACGGCGGCTACACCGCGCTCGTTTACCTGACGCCGCTCGTCGGCGGATTCATCGCCGACCAGTATCTGGGCTCCAAGCGCTCCATCAAGTTCGGCGCCATCCTGATGGCGATCGGCTATTTCACGCTCGCGTTCGGCGGATCGCCAGCCAAGCCCTTCGCCGAGGTCGATGGCCAGCGCTACGAAGTCGTCGTCGACAATTTCGTTGACCGGCCGACCAGCGATCCGAACGAGGCCCGCTACCTGGTCGACAACGGCCAGAAGCTTCAGATCCGCGGCAACGAAGATGGGTCGGTTTCGCTTCTCAATGCCGGCCAGGAGGCCAAGCGCCTTCCAAAGGGCTCGGTCGAGTTCGGCGGCGAGCGCGATCCGCTGACCCTGGCGATCATGCTGTGCGCGCTGTCGCTCATCTCGGTCGGCAACGGCTTCTTCAAGCCGAACATCTCGACCATCGTCGGCGCCCTCTACGAGCAAGGCGACCGCCGTCGCGATAGCGGTTTCACCATCTTCTACATGGGCATCAATCTCGGCTCGATCGGCGGACAGCTGCTCTGCCCGTTCCTGGCAGACGCGTTCGGCTGGTGGGCCGGCCTCAGCCTTGCCGGCGTCGGCATGCTGATCAGCTATGCACTCATTCAGTTCGATGGTGGCCGTCTCTCGGGCTACGGAGAACGTCCGGCGGATGCTAAGAACCGCGACATCACCATCTACATCTGCGCGCTTCTTGCCGTGCCGGTGTTCGTTTTCCTGTTCAGCAACCTGATGAACGCGACTGAGGCTGAGGCCGGTTCCGGCTTCATCGGCTACCTCGTTTCCCTGCCGCTGATGGGCAAATTGCTGTTCGGCACCTTCATTATCGCAGTCCCGGGCATTCTCGCCTGGTCCTACGCGAAGGGAAGCAAGCAGGAAGCGCAGATGATGACGGCGGCGATGATCCTCATCGTCTTCAACGTCTTTTTCTGGACGCTGTTCGAACAGGCCGGCTCGTCGCTGACCCTGTTCGCGGACCGCAACACCGACCGCAGCGTGTTCGGGCTGTTCTCGATGTCCGCTCCGCAGACGCAGAACTTCAACCCGATCAGCATCGTGATCTTCGCTCCGGTGATGAGCCTGCTCTGGGGTTTCCTCTCCAGGCGGGGGCTCGAGCCTTCGATTCCAGTCAAGTTCTCGATCGCCCTGATGGGCGTCGGCGCGGGCTTCCTGTTCCTTGTCCTTGGGACGCAGTTCGCGACCGAAGCCAATAACTGGCAGGTCGGATTGTGGTGGCTGGCCGGGCTCTACCTGATCCACTCGCTCGCAGAATTGTGCATATCGCCGGTCGGATTGAGCATGATCACCAAATTGTCGATCGCCAGGGTCGTCGGTCTGATGATGGGAGTGTGGTTCCTGTCGATTTCGGTCGCGCAGTACGTCGCGGGCGTCGTTGCTCAGTTTGCGAGCGTCGAGACGGTCGGCGGACAGGTCACCAACCTGAAGGTCAGTCTCGAGACGTACACTTCGACGTTCACGACCATCGCGTGGATCGCGATCGGCGCGGGCGTCGTGCTGTTCCTGCTGAGCTGGCCACTTCAGCGTTGGATGCACGGTGTCAAATAGATGGGTCACGGCGGCGATTGCCGCCGTTTCCTTCTGTGTGGCGGGATGCGCCGCGGCTCCGGCGCCGAAGAAGCTCGCGCCGCCGATCCATATCAACCTGGACCCGTATCCCTCGACCTATCACCGCTATCCCGGTGCGGTGACTGCCATCCGCGGCGCGACCGTCTTCGACGGTGAGGGCGGCCGCATCGAAAGCGGCACCGTCGTTCTTGCCGATGGATTGATCCAGGCGGTCGGCGGGCCGGACACTCCGGTTCCAAAAGGCGCTTACCAGGTCGACGGGACCGGCAAGTTCGTGACTCCGGGCGTCATCGACGTGCACAGCCACCTTGGCGACTATCCTTCACCCGGCGTTCCAGCGCTCAGTGACGGCAATGAAGCGACCAGTCCGGTCCGCCCGGAAGTCTGGGCCGAGCACAGCGTCTGGCCGCAGGACCCCGGTTTCAGCCGCGCGCTGATGAACGGCGGCGTTACAACGCTCCAGATTCTGCCCGGCTCGGCCAATTTGTTCGGCGGCCGCTCGGTCACGCTCAAGAACGTACCCGCGCGGACGGTGCAGGGGATGAAGTTCCCTGGCGCTCCCTACGGCCTAAAGATGGCCTGCGGCGAGAACCCCAAACGGGTCTACGGCTCGAAGAGCCAGATGCCGCAGACGCGGATGGGCAATGTCGCCATCGATCGCGCAACCTGGATCAAGGCGCAGGCCTACAAGCGCAAGTGGGACAAATATAACAAGACCGGCGGCGACATGCCGGAGCGCGATCTCGCTATGGATACGCTGATGGGCGTGCTCAACGGCCAGATTCTGGTGCACAACCACTGCTATCGCGCTGACGAAATGGCCATCATGATCGATATGTCGAAGGAGTTTGGCTATAAGATCACGGCCTTCCACCACGCGGTCGAAGCCTACAAAATCTCCGATCTGCTCGCGGCGAACGGCATTTGCGCGGCGATGTGGGCGGATTGGTGGGGCTTCAAGATGGAAGCCTATGACGGGATCAAGGAGAACATTCCGCTGGTCGATCATGCGGGCGCCTGCGCGATCGTCCATTCCGACGACCCGAATGGCATCCAGCGATTGAACCAGGAAGCAGCCAAGGCGCTCGCCGATGGCCGCAGGATGGGCTTCAACATCAGCGATGAGCATGCGTGGACCTGGCTCAGCTTCAATCCCGCAAAGGCGCTGGGCATCGCCGAGAAGACCGGCAGCCTGAAGCAGGGAAAGATGGCGGACGTCGTGCTGTGGAACGCCAATCCGTTCAGCACCTATGCAAGGCCGGAACGCGTCTGGATCGACGGCGCGCTCATGTACTTCAGCGGCAACCCGCGACTTCGGCCCGTCAGCGATTTCGAGCTCGGCCAGCCGGGCGAGGGAGACGTCAAGTGATCCGCTCGGCCATCGCTTCGCTGTTCGTCGCGATGGCAGCGCCGGTCGCGGCGCAGACCATCGCGATCACCGGCGGGACGGTCGCGCTCGGTGATGGCTCGGAGCCGATCCCCGGCGGCACGGTCGTGATCCGCAACGGCCGGATCGTCGCTGCCGGCGTGAACGTTGGAATCCCGCAGGGCGCGGAGATGATCGACGCGCGCGGCAAATGGGTGACGCCCGGCATCGTCGCCGGCTTCTCGCGCCTCGGGCTATCCGAGGTCGACCTTTCGGGCGGACTTACCGACGACAAAGCGGAGAGCGGGCCGTTCGGGGCTGCCATTGACGTTGCCCCGGGCATCAACCCGGCGGACTCGACCATCGCCGTGAATCGCGCGGATGGCGTCACTCGGGCAATCGTCGCTCCCAATGTCGCTCGGAGCATTTTCGGCGGGCAGGGTGCGGTCATCGACCTCGGCGCCGACATGGAGCCGATCACGCGCTCCCGTGTGTTCCAGTTCGTTGAGCTAGGCGAGGCCGGTGGCAATACGGCGGGGGGCTCGCGCCCGTCCGCCTACATCCAGTTCCGCAACGCTCTGCGGGAGGCACGGGAACTCGGCCGTTACGCGGGTCCCGTCTCATCCTCGGGGCGAAGGCCCGAAGAGCCGCTCGATCGCCCAATCGTCCGCAATCCGAACGAGTCGCGCCTTTATGGGCCGGGAGCCGGGCGAAGCGAGGACGTGCTCCTCACGCGGTTCGACGCCGCGGCCCTGGTGCCGGTCCTGCAGGGCCGTCAGCTCCTGCTGGTCCACGTCGAGCGCGCGCGCGACATCCTCAACGTCATTGGCCTGAAGCGCGATTACGCGTCACTGAAGATCGTCCTTGTCGGCGCGACGGAGGGCTGGCTGGTGGCCGACAGGATCGCGACCGCTGGAGTTCCGGTGATTGCTTCGGCTGTGAACGACCTTCCGGCCAACTTCGAACAGATCGCAGCGACGCAATCGAACGTCGGCAGGATGCGCGATGCAGGCGTGCAGGTCGCGATCGGAATGATCGACGACAACGATACGCGCTACCTGTTCAACGAGCGCCAATATGCGGGCAACCTCGTTGCGCTCGGCGATGTGCCGGGAGCCAGCGGTGTGAGCTGGGGTGACGCTTTTGCCATGATAACCTCGCGGCCTGCCGAAGTGCTCGGAATGGGCCGCGACATCGGAAGCCTGGCTTCGGGCAGGCGCGCCGACGTCGTCATTTGGTCGGGCGATCCGCTTCAGGTATCGAGCAATGCAGAGACGGTTTTCATCGACGGGGTTCAGCAGCCGATGGACACAAGGCAGACCAAGCTTCGTGAGCGGTACAGGGACTTGAACCGCGACGTGCTTCCGGAGGCATACCGAAGGTGACTCCGCAGGCGGGTCTGTTCCTGTCGTGCCTGGCCTTCGTCGGCCTGCATTTTCTGCTTTCCCATCCGCTTAGGGCCTCGCTCGTCGGAAAACTTGGCGAAAAGGGCTTCCAGGGACTCTATTCCATCCAGTCGCTGCTGTTCTTCGGCCTGATGATCTATTTCTACCGGGTCATCGGCCGCGAGCCGCAGGTCTGGGATTTGGGCGCGTGGGTCTGGCCGGTCGGTTCCCTCTTGATGTGGCTGGGGTCGATCCTTTTCGTCGGCTCCTTCCTGGGCAATCCGGCACTTCCAGGAGCGCGGCTGGAGCGTGGGAAGATCGCTCAAGGCGTGTTCGCGATCACCCGCCATCCGATGATGTGGGGCTTTGCGATCTGGGCCGCGGTCCACTTCGCAGTGATGGGCACGGCGAAGGCATTGGTTTTCGACGGCGCCATCTTCTTCCTCGCGGTGGTGGGGTCGATCGGACAGGACGCCAAGAAAGCGAAGCTGATGGGCGAGCGCTTCCACGAATGGACCGCAAAAACCGCCTTCATCCCGTTCACGCGAGGTGTTGCATGGCCGGGGACGTCGGCCTTCATCGGCGGGACTCTGCTGTTCCTTCTTGCGACATGGCTGCACCCGCTGCCCGTTGGCATCTGGCGCTGGATAGGCTGACCGCGCTAAACCTGCCGCAATGACACGGAAACTCTTCGGTACGGACGGCATCCGCGGCCTCACCAACGCCGAGCCGATGACGGCCGAGACTGCTCTGCGCGTGGGCCAGGCAGCGGGGGCCCATTTCCTTCGCGGCGACCACCGGCATCGCGTCGTGATCGGCAAGGACACGCGCCTGTCCGGCTACATGATGGAATCGGCGATGGTCGCTGGCTTCACCTCGGTCGGAATGGATGTCGTGCTTCTTGGTCCAATGCCGACGCCGGCCGTCGCGTTGTTGACCCGGTCGATGCGCGCCGACATCGGGGTCATGATCTCAGCGTCCCATAATCCTTTCGCGGACAATGGGATCAAGTTGTTCGGTCCCGACGGCTACAAGCTTAGCGACAAGACCGAGCAGGCGATTGAGAGCAAGATCGAAAAGGGCGTGAAGCTCGTTTCAGCCGAGAAGATCGGGCGTGCCCGGCGCATCGACGACGCCCGCGGGCGCTATATTCATCATGTAAAGTCAACTTTCCCTGAACGCCTACGCCTCGACGGCCTCAAGATCGTCGTCGATTGTGCCAACGGCGCTGCTTACCATGTCGCTCCCGAGGCGCTGTGGGAGTTGGGGGCCGACGTCATCCCGATCGGCGTGAAGCCCGACGGCCTCAACATCAACGCCGATTGCGGATCCACCAAGCCACAGCTTCTCCAGGAAACCGTGGTCGCGAGCGGCGCGCATATCGGCATCGCACTCGACGGTGACGCGGACCGCCTCATCCTCGTCGACGAAAAAGGCCGAATCATCGATGGCGACCAGATGATGGCGCTCGTCGGGCTCGACCTTCAACGTCGAGGTGAGCTTCGCGGCGGGTCGGTGGTCGCGACCGTCATGTCCAACCTTGGGCTTGAGCGGCGGCTTCAACAGGAAGGTATCGGCCTGATTCGGACCGCGGTCGGCGACCGCTACGTGCTCGAGGCGATGCGCGAAAAAAGGTGCAATGTCGGCGGCGAACAGTCGGGCCATATCATTCTGAGCGATCACTCGACCACTGGCGATGGGCTGGTTGCGGCACTCCAGGTGCTCGCTGCGCTGGTCGACAGCGGCAAACCGTCAAGCGAAGTGCTCCACTTGTTCGACCCGGTGCCGCAGCTTCTCAAAAATGTACGGTTCAACGGCGGCAAGGCTCCGCTTGAGACCGACAGGGTGCAAAAGCGTATCGCCGCTGCCGAAGCCGAGCTTGAAGGCCGGGGCCGACTCGTCATCCGCAAGTCCGGCACCGAGCCCCTGATCCGCGTGATGGCCGAGGGCGATGACCCGAAGCTGGTCGAACGCCTCGTCGACGACATCTGCGAGGCGGTACAAAGCGCGGCGTGAACCCTTTGTTCGCAATTTGCCGCGAAACCCCAATGTTGTGCGCATGGACAATTTCGCCCCGTACGGCGCCAGAAGCGCCGCGATGACC
>DASSFK010000418.1:0-5685 GCA_035694565.1 Sphingomicrobium sp. | reverse complement strand
ATGGTCGGGGAGACAGGATTCGAACCTGCGACCCTCTGCTCCCAAAGCAGATGCGCTACCAGGCTGCGCTACTCCCCGACGGCGGGCCTGCTAGACGAAGGGCAGCGCAGCGACAACCACGCTATTGGCGATTTCCGTCGTTCGTGTCCTTGTCGCGACTGACGTTCACGTCGACATCGACGTCGCCGATCTCATTCTGGACCTTGTCGGCCGTCTCATCGGCCTCGTTGGCGATTGCTCCGCCGAGATTCTCGGCCGCGTTGCCAATGCCTTCTGCGGTGTTCTCGGCCAGGTCCTCGTTGAAGGACAGGGTCGTTGAATTGTCGTCCTTGCTCACCTGACAGGCGCCGAGCAGCAGGAGCGGAACAGCAAGAAGAATGCGCATAATTTCCTCCCTTTTGCCGTCTTAACGCTGCTTGGCCCGTTTCGGCTCCGGCTCGATTCCGCCTGACAGCGTTGCGAGCATCGCGGTCCAAGCTGCTACATTCTGACGAAGCGTCTCCGGATCCACCTTGTCGAGCGTGTCATCTGGCGTGTGGTGGATGTCGAAATAATGGGTGCCGTCCTGGCTCAGCCCAACGCCGGGAAATCCGGCGTTGAGCAGCGGCTCGATGTCGGAGCCATCGGCCTTTTCCAGCGAGCCCGGCACGATTCCAAGCGGTGCCAATGCAAGCTGAAGGGCCTTTGCTTCGGCTTCGCGATCCTTGCCGAGCTTGCTGTCGACCTTCCAGATCCTGTCCGCACCGAAGTCGCTTTCCGCGATCGCATGGTGCGGCTCAGTGCCGTGCTTCTTCTGATAGTCGAAACCTCCGAACAGCCCGACTTCCTCCGCGCCGAACCAGACGATGCGGATCGTCCGCAACGGGCGGCCAGCGTCCATGATGCGCTTAGCAGCGGCCGTTGTGATTGCGACACCGGAGGCATCGTCGATCGCGCCAGTGCCGAGGTCCCAGCTGTCGAGGTGGCCGCCGACGAGGATCGGCGCTGCTTTCGGATCGCGTCCCGGCACATCGGCGATCACATTGCCCGATTTCCCCTGCGTGACTTGCGAGACAAGCGTCAGGCGCATTGTGACGGGTTTGCCGTACTTCAGGATGCGCTGGAGCTGCTCCGCATCCGGGATGCTGAGTGCTCCCGCCGGAATGGGGGTTGCTCCGTCTTCAAACCGTTGCACACCGGCGTGAGGATTGCGGTGATAGTCCGTACCGATGGAGCGAACGACGATCGCGATTGCGCCTTTCTTGCTCGCAAGGGTCGGTCCCTGCCGGCGCGGGCCGCCAAAGAAGCCGTAGCTCGACCCATCCTGCGTTCTGGGCATCGAATGCGAGACGAAGACGATCTTGCCGCGAACCGCCTCGTCTGGTGCGGCCTGGAATTCGGCCATCGAGTTGAAGCCCACGACCTCGCCGGTGATCCCTTCGGCCGGAGTGGAAGCGCTGTTGCCGAGTGCCGTGATGACCAGTTTTTGCGGAAAGGGGCCGAGGATCTCGGCAGCCTCACGGCCTCGGGTCCACACCGGCATGTCGAACGGCTCGACCCGGACGTTGGAAAAGCCCATCGCCTTGAGCTTTCGTACGGCCCAGTCGCGGGCGCGGGCTTCTGCTTCCGTGCCGGCCATTCGCTGACCAACCTCGGTTGTTAGGCCTTCGACGATGTCCCACGCATAATCATCTTTCAAAGCGGCATCGCGAAGGTCGGAAACCTGTTGCGGGACGGTTTGAGAGAGAGCGGGGGCGGCGGACGCGAGCAGAAGCGCGGCGAGAAACAGGTTACGCATGACGGGTGCGTAGGGCAGGGCAGCCACCCAAGTCACCCCGGCCTTCGATAAAAAGCACGCATAACTCCATTAAAGCAGCCTCAACTGGTTGCCCTGGGGCGGTTCGAATAGATCGCGGCGAAGAGCGAACTTTGCTTGCGGAAGGCCGTATTTCTTCGCGGCCTTCTCGAAGCGGGTGCGAAGCAAGTCGGCCCAGGGGCCCTGGCCCTGCATTCGGCTGAAGAAATTGGGGTCATTGTCACGGCCGCCGCGGAGCGACTGGATGGTAGACATCACCTTGCTTGCACGATCGGGAAAATGTTCGCTCAGCCATGCCCGGAAAAGCGGTGCTACCTCGTGCGGAAGCCTGACTGGCAAGTAGAAGCCGCCGCGCGCACCCGCCCGCACTCCAGCTTCGACAAGAGCCTCCAGCTCATGATCGGTTATCTGCGGCACGACTGGAGCGATGGCAATGTAACAGGGCACGCCTGCGTCATTCAGCGCCTTGATCGCCGCGACGCGCCGGTGAGGCGTCGGCGCTCTCGGCTCGAGAGTTCTTGCAATCTTCGGGTCGAGTGATGTCACCGACAAGGCGACCGATACGATGCCAAGCTCCGCAGCGGGCTTCAACAGGTCGAGATCGCGGAGCACGCGATCAGACTTGGTCGTGATCGTGAATGGGTGCCGGGTTTCAACGAGCAGCTCGACGACGGCTCGAGTCACACGCCAGCGCTCCTCGATCGGCTGATAGGGATCGGTGTTCGTTCCCATCGCGATTGGGGCGCATTCGTAACCCGCTCGAGACAGGGTCGCGTGCAGCAACTGTGCGGCATTCGGCTTCACGAACAGCCGGGATTCAAAATCCACTCCTGGCGACAGGTCGTGATAGGCATGGGTCGGTCTGGCGAAGCAGTAGATGCAGCCGTGCTCGCAGCCGCGGTACGCATTTATTGATCGATCGAAGCCGATGTCGGGCGAGCGATTGCGGGTGAGGATCGACTTTGGATGTTCGATCGTGACGGTGGTTCGCCGCTTCGGGACACCATCAAGCGCCTCGACACTGTCGAGCCACTCGCCCTCGATCATCCGCTCCTTCAGGTTGAAGCGCGTCGGAGTTGGATTGCGCGTCGCTCCGCGCCCCTTGGTCGACTCGATCGGCATGCGGTGAATCTACGCCGCATGCAAGAACATAACAAGAACAGATGGGAGTCTACGGCTCTCCGGCCGGCCTTTCAGCAACGGCAGCGAGATTGGTCCTCGCAGTAGGAAAGGCGGGCCAGCGATGCTGGGCCAGAGCGTCGAGGGTCGGCGTCTCGGCGTTTGCCAGGCCCTGGTAGACCCACAGGTTCCGCAGCACCGCGGGGACATAATAGCGGGTCTCCCAATATGGGATGGACTCGATCCAGAGCAGCGGATCGGAAGGCGCAATATAGGCCCAGCGAGCGACCGGCAGTGGACCGGCATTGTAGGCGGCGATGACCTTCGGCAATTGGCCCTGAGTGGCGCTGGAGCCGCGCATCGTCTCGATGAAGCTCTGGCCGTATTCGATATTGGCCGTTGGATCGTAGAGGCTGCCCGCGTCATAGCCGTTGCGACGAGCCATCGCGTTCGCGGTCGTCGGAAGCACCTGCATCAGGCCCACTGCGCCCGCGGGGCTGACGACGTCAGCGCGGAAGTTCGATTCCTGACGCATGTGAGCGAGGGCGAGGGCAGGATCGATGCGCCAGCCGTTGCGCGGCATCCAACGCGGAACGGGATAGCGGTCCACTGCGTCGACAACCGCGCCGTACTGGCCGTTATGAGCGAGCCAGTACTGCGCCGACGGCAGGTCAAGCTTCCGGGCGAGTTCGATCAGCGCGTGATGGTCCTGAACTCGACCGATCTGGGCCTGATGCTGGATCAGCTCCTGGGCGAGCCAGGGTTGGCCGATGTTCCGGAGTTCTTCCGCTCGCTTTACATTCGGAAGGTTCTCGATCGCGCGAGTCCCGTTGTGGATGTCGGGAGGAAGGCGTTTGTCGATGCCCAAGGTCTCACGAGCGAGGAGGCCATAAAAGCTTTCAGGAGAGTTGGCAGCAAGCTTCAGGAGCGGAGCGACCGCGCCAGGCCTGCGGCACATCTGTTCCGCTCGGGCGGCCCAATAATAACCGGCTGCGGACAATTCGCGCTGCTGGGCCCGGCCGCCGACCTCGCGGAACGTGATCGACGCGGCATTGCAGTCATTGAGCCGCCAGGACGCGAGGCCGGAAACCCACGCCGCCTGGCTCGCCCAATCACCGATCGCGCCTTGGCGGTACGTGTCGGCGACACGTCGCGCATCGGCATCGCGATTGATGGAGAAATAGGACCAGGCGACGCGCTGCCCGGCTTCGGCACGTGCGTCATACGAAAGGTACGGCGAGCTCTGCATGAGTGCCAGCTCGGCATTGATGGCGTCGTCGGCTTTGACCAGCGGATCAAGCTGGGCCCTCAGCTGGTCCGCCGCCGGCTCGCCGCTCACGCCCCTGGCACGGAAGCGGCCCGGGGAATTTCCAAGCCAGGTCGTGGGCCTCCTGGCAACGTAATAGGGATAGGTGGTAGCGCCGCGGGTGAGCGCAAGGCGTGAAAGCTGTTCGGCCTGCGGAAGCTCAGGAGCCTCGGCGAGAAGCGCCTGGATCTGGCCTATCGAAACCGCTGGCGATCCCTTCGCCGTGTACAACTCCGCCTTGGCGACCGGTGTGAGAATATTCTGTGGCAGCGTGGCGATTCCAGCCTGCGCGTCGGCCCAGCGTCCGCTTCGGATCGCTGAAAAAACCTCGGGCCAGCTGCGGGGAACCCTGACGGCGACGAGCGGCACGGTCGGTTGGGTCACCGTCGGCCGAGGGGCGATCGTGACTGGAGCCTGAGTCTGCGGAGTGACAACCGCGACAGGCGCCTGGGCTTGCGGAAGCGCGGTCGCCGGCGGAAGGGCGTTCGGCACGACGACAACCGGCTGCGTGCTCGGAATTGGCACGAGCACCGCGGGCGGGCTTACCGACGGCTGGGTCGGAAGCGGGGCGAGCGGATCCTGCGCCTGGCCCTGCGTCGCCGCTGCCGCGGCTGCTGCAAGAATCAGATGGATGCTCAAACTTCTTCCTCCATGAGAAGCAGAAGGTCGCTCCACGCGAGAGCCTTGTTCGACGGCCTGTCGAGCAGGAATCGCGGGTGAAACGTTGCTACCGTGCGCACCCCTTCAACTTTGTGAACATGCCCGCGCGCCGTTGTAAGCGGCTTGCCGAGCAGAGCGCGATTGGGGGTATCCCCCAGAAGCAATAGTCTTTTCGGCTTCGCAAGGGCGACATGCCGCCGGGCGATCGCCGCACAAGCCTCCAGTTCATCGCCTGCCAGACGCGTTCCTGGGCTGTGGAAGCAGCTAAGACTGGCGACATAAGCCTGCTCAGCTCTGAACCCGATCGCGGCAAGCATCCGCTCGGTTAGGTCCCACGCCTGTCCTGCAATGGGCTGGCCTTCCGCTACGTCCTCGGGAGTCGGCATGTCGACGAGAAGCATGACTTCTGCTTCGGCGAGCCCGACCGGAGGAACCCTTCGGGAGCTGCCCTTCGCCAGCGGAAGCGATGGGGTTTGGGCAAGCCAGGCGCGGAAAGCGTCGAGGTTGGCCGGAAGCTCCACGGTCGTCTCGGGTGCCTCGACGACGTGCGCTTCCGCCGAGGGTGCAACCGCCCCACCCAGCCACGCGCGCGGCTGTTCCTGAATTGCGACATCAACGCCAGCCTCGAGCCACCAGCCAATAACGCTCGCGGCCTCGGCCGCGGTCAAGCGGTCGTGGTCCCCACCCATAGGGTAAAGACATCCACCAGCATTGACGGCGCGGTCAAGGAAAAGCAGGGCTGTCGTGGGCAAGGCGCCCTGCCTGTGCGACGAGGAGAACGATGAGCGAACGCGAATCCATGGCC
>DASSFK010000417.1:0-5636 GCA_035694565.1 Sphingomicrobium sp. | reverse complement strand
CGGGCTTGTCGCCGGCGACGAGGAACCGCCGGTCGGCTTTGCGGCACCCCTCGGTTTCAAGGACATCCGGCTGGCCCTGGCCGCGGCCGACAAGCTTAAGGTTCCAATGCCGTTTGCGAGCGTCCTCCACGATCGCTTTGCAGAGCTGCTCGCGACGAAAGGTGAGAATCACGATTGGTCGGCTGTCGGACGAATGGCCCTTCAAGAATCCGGTCAGCTTATCGAGCGAGAGCCCGCCGGCCAAATGGGGTGACCGGCTCGATTCCAATAAGCTGGAAGTGCAGATGAGCGAGCCGCCAGAGCCAGGGATCGTTGCGCCCGAGAGCGCCCGAATCCTCAGTACATTGAATTGGCTCCGGGCCGGCGTTCTGGGCGCGAATGATGGAATAGTCTCGACGGCTGCAATCATCTTCGGGGTCGCCGGCGCATCGGCCACGCCCGCGACAATAATGCTTGCCGGAATTGCGGCTGTTGCGGCCGGTGCAATGTCCATGGCCGTCGGCGAGTATGTTTCGGTGTCGGCCCAACGCGATCTCGAGAAAGCCGAGCTTCAACGCGAGAAGGATGAACTTGCACACGATCCCGAAGGCCAGCTGGCCATTCTGACCGGCTTGTTCGAGCAAAGGGGCGTGACGGCGACAGTTGCCGCGGAAGTTGCCCGAGAGATGAGCGAAAAGGACGCGCTCTCCGTTCATGCCCGGGCAGAACTCGGAATTGATCCGCAAAACGTGACCAATCCGTGGGCCGCCGCTCTTGCCTCGATGCTTTCCTTCCTCGTCGGTGGGGCGATACCGATCGCGGCGCTACTGCTGTCGCCGGCCGCAATTGAAATCTGGATCGCCGGGGTAGCCGTATTGATTGCAATGGCACTCACCGGATTCGTTTCCGCACGCCTGGGCAGAATGCCTGTGGGACGATCGATCCTGCGCAACGTCATGGGTGGCTTGCTTGCGCTCGCGATCACCTATGGCGTCGGCAAGATGGCCGGAACCCAGATTTGATCCGCTTGTAATGCCTGCTTTGAGTCGAAAGCCGACATTAGCTCTGTTTAGGGGCAAGGCCGCAGATTGAGGATATAGGCCGCGAATTGCACTCCCTCGGCAGGAGTCCAGTGCGCAAGATCGCGACCGCCGCCCTCCTGTTGATTGTGGGCGCGGTCGAATTGTTCATCATCCGCCCATGGCAAGAGCGTGCGTTCGGCCCAAAGCCCAAGCAACCGCCCGCACCGCCCTTGTAAGAGTGCGCTCAAGCCGGTGCTTTGCGTTCAGATGGAAGGAGGTGCTCATGTCCTTTCAAAAATATCGGCCAACCGTCAGCTTCGGGCTCGGCGGCGTACCTCTTGGCAACGAATTCGATGTTGTCACCGACGCGCAAGCCGAAGAGACTCTTGAGGCCGCATGGGAAGCCGGAGTTCGCTATTTCGACACGTCGCCCTGGTACGGCCTCGGTCTTTGCGAGCGTCGCTACGGACGATTCCTGCACACCAAACCTCGCGACGAATATCTATTGTCGACCAAGGTGGGAAAACTCCTCAAGGCTTCCTCCGACAACCAAGCCAAAAAATACTTCCCGTTCACCACGTCGCCGAACGATCCAATATTCGATTACAGCGCCGATGGAGTTCGCCGCTCGGTCGAGGATAGCCTGCAGAGGCTGGGCGTCGATCGCATCGACATGCTATTCGTGCATGACCTGTCGCCGGACAACAAGTGGCTGCCGGAAAGCTGGGAAAACCTGTTCGATGTGGCGGCGAAAGGCGCGTTCCCGGCTCTATCGAGAATGCGAGACGAGGGGCTGATCATGGGCTGGGGGATGGGCGTCAATTGCCCGCAGCCGATCCTCAGATGCCTCGAAGTCGCCGACCCGGATGTCTGTTTGCTGGCCAGCCAATATTCGCTCATCGACCACAGTTTCGCGCTCGAAGAAGTTTTTCCGAAAGCGAGGCGGGCCGGCGTGAGCTTTGTCGTCGGTTCGTCGCTTAATGCCGGCTTCCTTGCCGGCAGATCGCGGTACAATTACGGGCCGGACAATTATCGGATCCCTGATCATGTGCTCGAGCGGCGCAGGGAGCTTCAGTCGGTCGCCGACCGATACGGGGTCGACCTGAGGACTGCCGCGCTCCAATTCAGCGCCGCTCCGGACGTCGCGGCCGCTCTCATCGTCGGCTCGAAGAGCCCCGGGCAGGTGCTCGCCAATGTCACGGCGATGAAAACGAAGATCCCTTCGGATTTCTGGGAGGAACTCAAAATCGGCGGGCTGATCGAACGGGCCGCTCCTGTTCCGCAAGAGCAAACGGAGCTCGCCTGACTTCGTTTGCGTGATGCCGCCAACAACACAGGAGGAAGGGATGGCAGATCCAATCGCCCGAAGGAACGCGCCAAGGCTGTTGCACCCCTTCTTCATCGGATTGGGCGGCGCACTGCTGATGGCAGCCCTGTTCACCGACTCCATGTATTACAGCAATTCGCTGATCCAGTGGTCGAACTTCTCCGCGTGGCTGATCCTTGGCGGGCTGGTGCTGGCGTTGGTTGGTGCGATCTGTCTGGCGATCGAGGTCATCCTCGCTCGGACGGGGCCGATCCGCTGGCTCGACTTCGTCCTGCTCGCGATCGCAGCCGTCCTATCGATACTCAACGAGCTGGTTCACACCCGCGACGCGTGGACGTCGGTCGTTCCGACCGGGATGACCTTGTCGGTCATCGTAACCGTCCTCCTCCTGATCGCGGGGATTCGCGGCTGGACCGTCACTGCAGACCGAGTTGCGAACGGAGAGGAACGCAGATGAAATCCGCTTTCCACCATATGGGCGCAGCGCTCATTGCGGTCGCGTCGCTCGCCGCCTGCGACAGCAAGGGCGGTGACCCGATGAAGCAGTATGGGCCCAATCCCGTGCTGCCCGAACCCCGACAATATTTGTTGCCGCCAATGAGCGTACCCAAGGCGGTTGGATGGAAGTCCGGCGAAACACCCACGGTTCCGGCGGGTCTCCGTATTCAGGCGATGGCGACCGGGCTCCTGCATCCGCGCATCGTCTATCCGCTTCCCAATGGCGACATCCTCGTCGTCGAAAGCAATGGACCGGGCACCAAACCCTATCGCCCGAAGGATTATATCCAGGGCAAGGTCAAGGCTATCGGCGGCGCCGATCAGGAGGGCGGAAACCGCATCACCCTGCTCCGGGACGCTAATGGGGACGGCGTGCCAGAGCTCAAGACCGTGCTCGTCGATCACCTCCACTCGCCCTACGGCGTGGCGTCAATCGCGGGCATGCTCTATGTCGCCAACACCGACGCGATCGTCGTTTTCCCATTCACCCCTGGCGAGACGAAAATCACTGCGGCGGGGACCAGGCTAGCCGATCTCCCCGCAGGGCCTATCAACCATCACTGGACCAAGTCGATGGTTGCCAGTCCGGACGGTTCCAAATTGTATGTCGGCGTCGGCTCCAACAGCAACATCACAGAGAACGGATTCGACGTCGAAGAGGGGCGCGCTGCCATCTATGAGGTCGACCGCGCGACCGGGGCCAAGCGCATTTATGCGAGAGGCACGCGTAACCCGACCAGCCTCGCGATCCAGCCGGGCACGGGAAAATTGTTTGCGGTCGTCAACGAGCGCGACGAGATTGGGCCCGACCTGGTTCCCGACTATTTGACGTCGATCAAGGACGGCGGCTTCTATGGCTGGCCCTACAGCTATTGGGGCCAGCACGTCGACGTGCGGGTTCATCCGCAGCGTCCGGATATGGTCGCGAAGGCGATCAAACCCGACTATGGCTTGAGCTCTCATGTCGCGGCGCTCGGCGTCACGTTTAGTGAGGGAGAGTTGCTGTCCCCGCAATTCGCGAACGGGGCCTTTGTCGGCGAGCACGGCAGCTGGGACCGCAATCCGGTAAATGGCTACCGGGTCATATTCGTGCCCTTCGTGAACGCAAGGCCGGAAGGCAATCCAATCGCGGTCGTCACCGACTTCCTCGCCGCTGATCACAAGACAGTCCGAGGCCGACCGGTCGGTGTCGCGCTTGACCGGACCGGCGCACTGCTTGTCGCCGACGACGTCGGAAACGTTGTGTGGCGCATCAGTGCTTCGGATGATCGATAAGCTGAGGCGGTCGAGGACCAGCTCCAGATCGTTCAGGCGGCCGGAAAGTGGTTCACCTTCTGGGGTGAGTGCGGGCCCGCGATCCGCGCATGGTTCTGACAGTGAAGCACCAGCCAGTGGCAGCTTGAGGTCGAAAGCGGACCCTAGCTCCCACCAGCCGCTTCGAGGATCAGCGCGGCAATCTCGTTGGGATGCGAAATCAACGACAAGTGGCTCGAGTTCAGTTCGATGGTGTGCGCGCCCATTCGCTTGGCCATGAAGCGCTCGAGATCCGGGTTGATGGTTCTGTCCTGCGCCGAGACGGCATAGAAGCTCGGCTTCGAGCGCCAAGCGGCGTTGGAGGTCTTGGCGGTCAACAGCGATTTGTGGAATGGCTGCTGAGTGGCGTAGAGCACCCGGGCCCGTGGCAGCGGAATGTCGCCTGCGAAATCGCGCAGGAATGCCTGTTCGGTAAGCCGCCCTTCTTCGCCGTCGTAGACGATCCCGGCAGACGCGGGAGGCGTCGGATACTTGGCTGCAAGTGCGGCATAGTCTTCGCCGGCGTCGGGTGCCCTGGCAGCCACGTAGACCAGCGCGCTAACGGAAGGGTGAACCCCTCCTTCAGTCAGAATCATTCCGCTGAAGGAGTGGCCCACGAAGACAGTGGGTTCGCCTTGCCTGTCGAGCACCCTGGTTGCCGCCGCAACGGCTTCAGGAAGCGTCGTCAACGGATTCTGGACGGAAGTCACGTTGATGCCCTTGGGCTGGAGGCGGGCAATGACTTCCGACCAACAGGAGCCGTCGGCGAAAAGCCCGTGGACCATGACCACGTTGCGCGCCTTCGGACGGCCAGGCTTCTGTGCAAACGAGAAGGAAGGCATCAGCGTCGCCGTGGCGCCGGCAACGAGACCTTTGGAAACGGTGCGTCTGTCGATCAACGCGACCTCCTATGGTCCGAATCACGCTAACGTGATCGGACGCATACAGTCGTGGACGCGGCTACCAGCAATTCTAACCCTTCGCGGCTGTCCAACGACCGGCAAAGGGATTGCCTTCAGGGCGAAGGTGGCAAAAACCTGCTGACCACATCCCTCGCCAATCGGGCTGGGCGCTGGGTCACCGCGTCGAGGCAGCACCAGCAGCTTTTCACTTCGCTAAGAACGTCCTGGCCGCGGCGAACGATCGTGGTGAAATAAGCCCGAGCGCCCTCGACCTTCTCGGCAATCACCTCGGCGACGACATTGTCCTGAAGGAAGGTTGGCTTGCGGTAGGAAATCTCATGCTTGAGAGCGACCCACAGGTGCTGGGCCACGGCGTCGGGCGGAGCGACGCTCTGCCAATAGTCGATCACAGCTTCCTGCACCCATTTGAGGTACACGCTGTTGTTGACATGACCCATGTGGTCGATGTCGGTCGGGTCGATGGCGACGGAATGGCGGAACATGGTCGGGCGGCTCGACTCCAATCTGGATTCAAGCTCTCATTAGCTGACAACAGTGTCAATTATACTTCGGAAGCTCGCCCTACTTATAGGGCGGCTTGTCGAGGCCGGCCGG
>DASSFK010000416.1:0-5965 GCA_035694565.1 Sphingomicrobium sp. | reverse complement strand
GCTGCGTTATGCGCTCGTGCACGTCTTCGGCTGGACCGTCCCTACTTGGCCCAACAATGTCTGGTTCTTCAATCCCCTCGCCTGGCAGCTTCTGATCGTGTTGGGCGCGTGGTGGGTCTTCGAGGGGAAGAGACTCTGCCCGTGGGTGACCTCGCGCACGGCGCTGGTGCTTGCCGTTCTCTATCTAGCTTTCAGCTTCATCATCGCATTGATTTGGAGCATCAAGTCGCTCGAACCGCCGGTCCCGCAGACTCTGACGAATCTGCTTTTCCCGGTGGACAAATCGAATCTCAGTCCATTGCGTGTGCTGCATTTTCTTGCTCTTGCGATTTTGGCGGCAAGGTTTGTGCCTCACACTTGGCGAGGGCTAATGACGCCTGTGATGCGCGGCGCGATGCGCTGTGGCGAGAACTCGCTGCCAATCTACTGCCTCGGCGTTCTGCTGGCGCTCGCTAGCCACGTGGCGCTGCTGGACATCTCAGATGGGCTTCCGATGCAGATCGCGCTCAGTCTCGGTGGAATCCTGATGATGATCGTCGCCGCGATGCTTCTGAACTCGATTAGGATCAAACCCAAGCTGCGGCCCACTCACGATGATGCTCTAGCACTACTTTGGCAGATTTATTGGATTGATCGGCTCAACTGGATTCCCGAATCAGATTTTCAGTGATTCATGGTTGGTCGGCATTTGGAGGGCCGACCATGGTGGGCAGGACGTCGAACTGGGAAGATGAGCTTGGACGCTGGCTCCAGCCATTTCTGGATCGGTTAGGGCACAAGGCGCGACGGCGGATGTGTCCGCTGTATGTTTCGGGGCTGATCGGACCGGGCGATCGCAAGAGCGTGCAGCCGATGGCGGCGCGGCTATCGCCGGGGGACTATGACCAGTTGCACCATTTTATCGCTGATGGCGTCTGGGATGCGGCGCCATTGGAGTCGGAACTGCTCGTTCAGGCCGATCGGCTGGTCGGTGGCGAGGATGCGGTACTGGTCATCGACGACACCGCGTTGCCGAAGAAGGGCGATCGTTCGGTTGGTGTGGCTGCGCAATATGCTTCGTCTCTCGGCAAGACGGCCAATTGCCAAACGTTGGTGTCGCTGACGCTTGCGCGCGGTGAAGTGCCGGTGATGGTGGCATTACGTCTCTTCCTTCCCGAGAGCTGGACGAGCGATGCGGCGCGTTTGAAGCGCACCGGTGTTCCCGTCGAGTATCGCGTAGCGCGGACCAAGCCAGAGATCGCGCTGGCTGAGATCGATCGCGTGATCGCAGCCGGAGTTCGCCTCGGTTGTGTACTGGCGGATGCCGGTTACGGCCTCAGCGCACCGTTCCGTCAGGGGCTCACGACACGGGGGCTTTCTTGGGCCGTTGGTATCCCTCGTCACCTCAAGGTGTATCCGGTCGGGGTCAAGCTGATCTGGCCAGTTGCGGCTCGGGGCCGTCCCCGTAAGCGGCACATTCCGGATATCCTGTCGAGAGCGGCCGAAGACATGTTGGCCAACGCCAAGTGGCAGAATGTAAGCTGGCGAAACGGAACCAAGGGGCGGCTGGAAGCCCGCTTCGCTGCAGTGCGCGTCCGGACCGCCGATGGACCACCGCAGCGGATCAAGGACATGGGCCAGCAGCACCTTCCCGGAGATGAGGCGTGGCTGATCGGCGAGCACCGCAGCTCGGGGGAGAAGAAGTATTACCTCGCCAATCTGCCAGCCAAAACCGATCTGCGCACGTTAGCTGCCACGATCAAAGCGCGGTGGATTTGCGAACAGGCCCATCAGCAGTTGAAGGAGGAACTCGGGCTCGATCACTTCGAAGGAAGATCCTGGCAAGGCCTCCATCGACATGCGCTTATGACCATGATCGCTTACGCGTTCCTCCAGCACCGCCGTCTCGCACAAGTGGGGCGGAAAAAAAAGAATCAACGGTCCACCGCCGCAGCCGAGCTTGCCGGCCGTACGTCACGCCATCGTCGAACTCATCGTTCGACCACGGTCTCAACGATGCCCGTACTGCCGAAGAAAAATCGACGAAAAGCAACTGCCTGAATAAATCTGCCAAAGTAGTGCTAGGCCGTGTGGACAATTACCTTAGCCAGAGCAGAGTTGCAGCGATTGCGACGACGGCGAAGTAGTTTCGGGCGGTCTTTTCGTAACGCGTGGCGACGCGTCTGAACTGCTTGAGTTTTGAGAAGCAGCATTCGATCAGGTGTCGCTCGGCATAGAGGAGCTTGTTGAGCGGATATTTCTTCGCCCGCGAAGGATTGTTTGGAATGACACATGAAACAAGAGCCGGTCCCCTCCCCAGAACCGGCTCTCTTTATAAGATCAGACTACCAAGTTACCCTGTCTGGGTCCATTAGTTTCAGACCCTGATTGGGGATGGGATAATGATTTGGAGTCCGCACCATGTACGTCGGGCCTTGGCCTGTTTTCATATGCGCGTGCGCTTGCATCACATGATGCCCATGATGCCGGGATGGTGGTGGTCCAGCAAACGCTGGAATCGTAATCAATAGAGTGGCGATAGCTATCACAATCTTTTTCATGGTGAATATCCTTTTAGGTACATCCACCCGTACCGCGATAAGTAACACTAGCAGGCGGACGCTATAGTTTCTTGGACTTCCGCGCACCGCGTCACGGAAAGCCGGTGCGCGATTCCCCAAGCCGCCGGCGGAAACCATCCATCGCCAGTTGTAGATTGAAGGTATCGCACTGCGTACAGCGAGCGCCGCAAGACGATCTACGCGATGAGAGAACATGGGGTCGGAACCGATTCCAACGCTGTACAAAAGTGGCGAAGGCTGCATCGAGGTCGGCGTCGGCGCTCGCGTTCACGATGAGGAGGATCCTTGCGTTGCGGAATGTCGGCTTGGGGTCGTTCGCGTCGGTTTGACTGCGTACCCCGACTTCCGCACTACCCCCATAAACAGTCATCGTTACCCTGCGTCGGCATGTCTCGAATGTGCCATTACCGGACCGACGCGCTGAAGCAAAGGGCTCTGTATTTCGGACGGGACAGACTCGTTCACTCGACGACTTGATCAGCGCGTTTGAGCAGCTCTGGTGGAATTGTGATGCCAATTGTCCGAGCCGCCTTGAGATTGAATATCAGTATAGGCTGCTTCAGGACCTCGATCGGCAAGTCGCCCGGTTTGGCGCCCCCTAAAATCTTCTCCACGTACACCGGTATTCGCTGTAACGTATCTAGAAGGCCTGCCCCATAGGCGATCAAGCCCCCCGCTTCCGACATCCGCCGGCCTCCCAGAAACATCGTTGGAAGGCGATATGTGGCCGCCAGCTCGGCGATCTGCTTCTGGTGAATGATGGGTATGGGCACGTCCAGCACTAGCAAAGCCTCGGCGCGCTCGTTCCGCATCGCCGTGAAGGCTCCTTCAAGATCTGGAATGGGACCTTTGATCTTCAACCATTGAGGCCGCAGGCCCAGTGCTCGTGCCGCCGTATCGTTCGTTTTCTCCAAGGGGTTCCAGCCCTCTGCGCGAGGAATATCCTCATCACTCAAGATCGCCAACCGTGCAAGGTTCGGCACCACTTGCTTGAGCAATTCGAGCTGTTTGGTGGCCTGCTGCGGATCGAAGGTAGTGATCCCCGTGATGTTTCCACCAGGTCGCTCCATTGTGGCAGCTAATCCAACAGCAACAGGATCGATCACCGCAACAAACACGACCGGTAACCTTGTGTTGGCTTTCTGGGCCGCTGCTGGCCCAACGGCGCCCAGGGAAACGATAATATCGACGTTCAGACCGACAAATTCAGCGATGAATTCGGGCACGCGGTCGAGATGTCCTTCGGCAAATCGCGCCTCGATGACGATGTTGCGGCCCTCGACATAGCCGTGTTGGGCAAAACTCTGCCGCACGGCCTCGAAGAGACTGTCTGGGCTTCCGTTCGCGATTACGCCGACCCGTGGGAGTTTGGCTTGCTGCCGCGTGCCCATAGTCTATCCCCATCAATTCGGCGGACCGACTGAAGTCTTAGGCGATCCTCCATGAGAACGAGGCATCAAATAGCTGTGTATCTGTCCGGAAACGCGATGTCCGAGTTGGGTCAAAGTCGGAAGTTGGCTCGCCCGAACGGCATGTCCGTTCTACCCTCAACAGCAGACGTCATCGGATCGCTCCGGCACGTCCGGTTCGTGCCAAAAGGCGACACCAAAGATTCCGCTATCACCCGGCAACCACGGGTCGCACCGCCGGAACCTCAAGGGACAGCGATTGTTGTAGCGCAGGGAGGGCCTCACGTATGGATGTGGTCACGCGCGCTCACGGTTCGGATCCCGTCCCAGCGGGCCGAGTTTCTCCGGTTAACTCGTACAACGAGTGGGATCCGCTGGAAGAGGTGATAGTTGGAAGGCTCGAGGGCGCGGTGATCCCGTCCCTTCATCCGGTGGTTACCTGCAACATTCCCGGCATGGCTGCGCGAGCCCAGTCGCTGTTGGCAGGCTTCCGTTACCCAAAGATCATGATCGAACCGGCGCAGCGCGAGCTTGACGGCTTTATTGCGCTGTTACAGTCGTTGGGTATCGTGGTAAGGCGGCCGGAAGCAGTCGACCACAAGAAAAGCTTCAGCACGCCGGAATGGTCCTCGCGCGGCTTCTGCAGTTCCTGCCCGCGCGACGGCATGCTTGTGATCGGCGACGAGATCATCGAAACGCCTATGGCTTGGCCGTGTCGGTACTTCGAAACACTTTCCTATCGTCCCATCCTGAAGGACTATTTCCGACGTGGCGCACGTTGGACCGCCGCGCCCAGACCGCAACTGACGGACGAACTGATCGATCCGAAGTTTCGCGTCCCCAGGACGGGCGAGCCGATCTCATACATCCTGACCGAATTTGAACCGGTTTTTGACGCTGCCGATTTCTTTCGCTGTGGACGCGACCTGTTTGTAATCCGCAGCAACGTAACCAATGCATCCGGTATCGAATGGCTGGGTCGTCATCTCGGCGACGGGTATCGCATTCATGAGATCGAGAGCCGCTGTCCCAATCCGATGCACATCGATACCACCATATTGCCGCTCGGACCTGGCAAGATTCTGATCAATCCTGAATACATAGACGTCGACCGTCTTCCGACCGTCTTGAAAAAATGGGACGTCCTCGTAGCTCCGGAGCCCGACCCGATCACCGATCCTATACTCAGGGCCACTTCGCTATGCGGAAAATGGCTCAACATGAACGTGCTGACAGTGGACGAGAAGCGGGTCATCGTTGATCCGCATCATACGCGAACAATGCGTGCATTTGAGAGTTGGGGATTCGAGCCAATTCCTTGCGCATTCTTGCACTACGCCGGATTTGGCGGCGCGTTCCACTGCGCCACGCTCGACGTCCGGCGGCGCGGCACGTTGGAGAGCTATTTTTGATGCGGGCCGTCAATCCGCTCGACCTAAGAAGCGATTCTCAGTCCGATGATGCCCAAGAGAATGAAGCCGATACAGGCAAGCCTAAGCGACGTGGCGGGCTCGTTGAAAAGATAGATGCCGAGCGCCGTAGTGCCGACGGTGCCAATGCCCGTCCACACCGCATAGGCCGTACCGACCGGCAGCGACTTAAGAGCGAGCCCGAGGAATCCAATACTGGCCGCCATGGCGACGACTGTGCCGACCGTTGGCAAGAAGCGAGAGAAACCTTCCGTGTATTTGAGGCCGATTGCCCAGGCGATTTCGCAGAGGCCAGCAACGAAGAGGAAGAGCCAAGCCATGAGAATGCCCCTAAATGTTCAAACCCCGTGAGCAGTGTGCTTACAAGTGTGCTGCAAATCAATTTTTGAAAATCTGCAACGGGATCGATGACTAATCCCGTCGGGGGGTCCTCGCTCGTCTCTTGAGCAGGTCCGTTCAGGGCCAACAACGGACTCATGCACCAGCAAATCGCCTCGTTATTCGATCTCCTCGTCGGCGCGGGCGAGCAGCGTCGCCGGCACGTCGAAGCCGAGCGCCTTGGGTA